>CANJPN010000061.1 GCA_947475855.1 Bradyrhizobiaceae bacterium | reverse complement strand
TTTCGCTACGCCAATTCCTTCCGAACGATGGCCGCGCCTTCCGCCATGGCCTTCAACTTGCCGAACGCCACTGCGCGCGGCAGGTATTTCATTCCGCAATCGGGGGCGGCGATGAGTTGCTCCGGCTTGCAATGTTTCAGCGCGGCGCGAAGGCGGGCGGCGACGACCTCGGGTGTCTCGATATTCCTGTCGCCGAGATCGATGACGCCGAGGATCACCTTCTTGCCCGCGAGATCCTCGAGCACGCCGAGGTCGATCTTTGGCTGGGCACTTTCGATCGAGATCTGCTGCGCGCACGCTTGCGAGAGCTCGGCGAGGAACGCGTAGCCCCGCGGCTTGTTGGAGACGAGCTGCGCATAGCCGAAGCACAGGTGCAGCGCGGTCTCGCATTTCAAGCCGGCGAGCGCGGCGTCGATCGCCTTGACCGCGAACTTCTTCGCGGCCTCCGGGTTGTTGCGCAGCCAGGGCTCGTCGAGCTGGATCACATCGGCGCCGGCCTTCGCGAGCGCGTGCACCTCCTGGTTGACGGCGGCGGCGAACGCCATCGTCATCGCCTCCAGGTCCTTGTAGTGCTCGTCGACGACCTGCTGGGCCATCGTGAAGGGGCCGGGCAGCGTGATCTTGATCTTGGCGGTGGTGTTGGCGCGCAGAAACTCGACGTCGCGCACCTCGACGGGGCCGGTCCATCTGATCGGGGCGACGACGCGCGGCACGGCAGTGGAACGTCCCGCCTGCTGCTGCGGAATGAGCGCGGGGTTATCGTTGTCGATGCCTTCGAGCGCGGTTGCGAAGCGGTTCGAATAGCTCTCGCGGCGCATCTCGCCGTCGGTGATGATGTCGAGGCCTGCGCGTTCCATATCGCGGATGGCGACCAGGGTGGCGTCGTCCTGGGCCTGTTCGAGCAGTTCCGGCGCCACCTGCCACAACTCGGAGCGACGCGTGCGCGGCACGGGGCCGGACATGAGCGTCTTCCGGTCGATCAGCCAATCGGGCTGGGGGTAACTGCCCACGGTCGTCGTGGGAATGAGCTTCTCTGCTTCCATGCCAATTCCTCGCCTGCGTCTCGTCTATCGTGGCGCGCTCACCGGCGCCCTGTTGCCGGACCGCGCCCGCGGCTATCATGTACGCTCGCGGGATCGACGGCGGGTTGTCAAGCGCGGCGCGCCCGAAGGCAGACTTCAGAAGAAGGAGGAGATGGAAATGGATCTGGGCATCAAGGGACGGACGGCGCTGATCGCGGCTTCGAGCCGGGGGCTGGGCCGGGCCTGCGCCGAAGCGCTGGCAGCCGAAGGCGTCAACGTCTGCCTCAACGGCACCGGCAAGGAGAGCCTCGATCAGGCGATCGCCGAGATGAAGGCGAAGTATCCCACGATCACAGTGACAGGTGTCCAGGCCGATATCACGACGCAGGACGGTCGCGCCAAGGTGCTCGCCGCTTGTCCGAAGCCCGACATCCTCGTCAACAACAACGCCGGTCCGGAGCCGAAGAAGTTCCTGGAAACCAGCCACGACGACTGGATGAAGGCACTCGAGGGCAACATGGTCGCCGCGCTCATGCTCACGCACGCGGTGCTTCCGCACATGGTCGAGCGCAAGTTCGGCCGCGTCGTCAACATCACCAGCGCGATGGTGACGACGCCGCGCGCGCACATGGCGCTGTCGTCGGGCGCGCGCACCGGCCTCACCGGCGTGATGAAGGGTCTGTCGCGCGACTACGCGAAGGACAACGTCACGTTCAACAACATGCTGCCCGAGCGCATCGACACGGGCCGCCAATACCAGCTCGCCACGCGCATGATGAAGATCAAGGGCTGGACGCGCGAAGAGGCACGGGCCGACCAGATCTCCGGCATTCCCGCCGGCCGCTACGGAACGCCGCAGGAATTCGGCGCGACGTGCGCGTTCCTGTGCTCGGCGCATGCGGGCTTCATTTCAGGCATGAACATGCACCTCGACGGCGGCGCGTATCCCGCGCTCGTCTGACGAGCAAAACGCTCTGTGGGTGCTCAATCGATGTGCACACGCAGTGCCTCCTCCTGAGGACGCGTGGAGCGCTAGAACGCGCGCATTACTTGACACCTTCACCGGCGCGCTCATCCTGGCGCCTTGTCGTCCCGGCACTCGTTGCCGGCCCCCACTAAGCCGCCGAGGCTACGCGCGTGTCGAACTTGATTCCGGTGATAAGCACCGGGATGACAACGTATCGCGTCTCGGAATACGAAGATCCGTGATCGGGAACCAAGACTTGAAAACAAAATGGCGTTTCATCTCGCGCTTCGGTTCGCGATTCTGTTTGCGACTCTGGGCGGCGGCCACGGGCTTGTGCGTGTCATACGGCAGCGCATCGGCTGACCCTGTCGCCGATTTCTACCGTAACGCCACGATCAATGTTGTCCTGGCTGGCGGGGCCGGCGCCATTCATGCGATCTACACGCAGACGCTCGCGCCGTTTCTGCGCCGGCACATGCCGGGTAATCCGAACATCGTCATCAATTACCAGACCGGTGCTGGCGGAACGATCGCGGCGAACTACCTCTACAATATCTCGCCCAAGGACGGCACGCACATCGGCGCACTGCTCCCTGAAATGCCGATGGCCGCGCGTCTGGGCGCGGCGGGCATCAAGTACGATCCGCGCAAGTTCTCGTACTTGGCCGGCGCGGACGTCACCAATTCGACGATCACGCTGATGCGGTCGGCGGGGATCACCAGCATCGCCGAAGCGCGGGAAAAGACGGCCGTGATCGCCGCGGGCGGGCCGGGCTCGCAGACGTTCCTGACGCCTGTCGTGGCCAACGCGGTGATTGGCACCAAGTTCAAGATCGTGGCTGGGTACAACGGTCTGGGCGCCATCGATATCGCCGTCGATCGCGGCGAAGCCAACGGCCGTAGCGGTAGCTGGAGTTCGATCAAGGCGACCCGGCCGCAATGGCTGTCGCAGAACCTCGTCGTGCATCTCGCCGTCGTCGGGCCGGAGCGGGAGCCGGATCTGCCGGACGTTCCGCTGCTGACGGAGTTCGCGGCGACGGCTTCGGACCGCGCGGTGCTGTCGCTGATCTCGGACAACGCGATACTCGGACGATCCTGGCTCGCGCCACCCGGCGTTCCCGCGGAGCGTCTGGTCGCGCTGCGGGACGCGTTCTGGAAGGCGCTGAACGATCCCGAAATGGTCGCAGAAGCCAAGGCGCGCAACATCGATCTGCGTCCCGTGCGCTGGGAAAAGCTCGCTGACGTCGTGGAGCGGACCATGGCCACGGACGATGCGTCGGTCGATCGGCTGAAGCGCATCATCGACGCCAAGTGAAATCGACGAGCGCGTTGCTAATTGCGGAACGGAATACATCTCGATGACATCACCCGATCTTCGCGTACCCGTCCTCATCATCGGCGGCGGACCCGTCGGCCTCGGGTTGGCGTGCGAGCTGGGATGGCGCGGCGTCGAGTGCTTGTTGATCGAGCAATCCGACGGCGCGATCACGCACCCTCGTGCCAACGCCGAGAATGCGCGAACGATGGAGGCGTGCCGGCGGTGGGGCGTTACGGACGCCGTGCGCGCGGCGGCAACGCCTTCCGATTTCCCGCACACGGTGATCTACGCGACCTCGATGCGCGGCAAGGAAATCGCGCGTATCGAACGGCCGACGCACGGTGGCAGCCAGCCGACCTCGACCAGCCCGGAGCGCCCGCAGCGCTGCAACCAGCTATGGTTCGACCCGATCCTGGCTGCACGCGCGGCGCAATTTCCCTCGGTCAAGCTGCAGTACCACTGGCGGCTCGACGGCTTCGTCGACACCGGCGCGGAAGTCATTGCCGATGTCACCGATCTCGGCAGCGGCCGCCCGCTCAAGATCGCCGCACGCTACATGGTGGCGTGCTGTGGCGGCAGATCCCCGGTACGAAAGGCGCTCGGCGTGCCGCTCGAAGGGGAGAAATCGCTGGGCTTTCCGATCAACATCTTCTTCCGGACGCCGGAGCTGTGGCGCTACCACGACATGGGTAAGATCGCGATGACGTTCCTGATCGGGCCGGAGGGCTTGTGGGGCAACCTCACCGCGCTCGACGGACGTGAGCAGTGGCGCCTGACGCTGCAGGGGACGAGCGAATACCGCGATCCAGCGACGGTCGATGTCAAAGCCGAGATCGCACGTGCGATCGGCTGCGAAGTTCCGTTCGAACTTATCTCCTGCCTGAGCTGGGTGCGGCGGGACATGGTCGCCAAGCGCTTCGTCTACGGCAACGTGCTGCTCGCAGGCGACTGCGTGCATCAGCATTCGCCGGCCGGCGGCTTTGGACTCAACACCGGGTTCGGCGACGTGCTCGATATCGGCTGGAAGCTGGAGGCGGCCTTGAAGGGATGGGCTGGCCCGCACTTGCTGCAGTCCTACGACGACGAGCGGCGGCCTGTCGCGATCCGCAACGTGGGCGAGGCGACGGCGAACTTCCGCCGCCAGTCCGTCGGCGACACGCGTGCCGTCCTCGATGAAACCGACGAAGGCGCGCGGTTGCGCGCCGACCTCGGCGAAAGACTGATCGCGGAAACGAAGCGGCAGTTCCTGTCCGAGGGTATCGCGCTCGGCTACATCTACGCTCCCTCACCGATCGTGTGCCCAGACGGCTCGCCGAAACCGGCCAGCGCCGCGCACATCTACAAGCCGACGACTTTCCCCGGATCGCGAGCGCCGCATGCGTGGCTCGAGCCCGGCCGCTCGACGCTCGATGTTTTCGGGCGCGGTTTCGTGTTGATGCGGTTGGGTGCGGCACCGCCCGATGCTCGCGCGTTCGAGACGGCAGCAGCCCGATGCGGCGTGCCATTCGAGGTCGTCGACGTCACGCAGCCCGAGATCGCCGAGCTCTACGAGCGGCAGCTGGTGCTCGTCCGGCCGGACGGCCACGTTGCCTGGCGCGGCAACGACATGCCCGGCGATACGCGCGCCGTGATCGACAGGGTGCGGGGATGCGAGGCCGCATAGCCGCGTATTTCCCCGTCCCTCGGAGCACGCTATACCCCAGACTCGAACATGAGCGATATCGGGAGGTTCGAATGCTCCGTCACACGGTCACGGCGATAGCGGTTACCGCTTGCATAACCTGCGCGATCAGTCCTTCAGCGCACGCGCAGGACTGGCCGAACAAGCCGATCAAGATCGTCGTGCCCTATCAGCCCGGCGGCATAATCGATGCTGCCGCGCGCATCGTCGCGCCCAAGCTGACGGAGGCGTGGGGCCAGCAGATCATCATCGACAACAAGCCCGGCGGCAACGCGATCATCGGCATGAGTCTCGTCGCGAAATCGCCAGCCGATGGCTACACCTGGGTGATGGCGACCCTGGGAGATTTCACGGTCAACCCGACCATGATCAAGGACATCCCCTATTCGATCGATAAAGACTTCGTGCCGACCGCATTCTTCACATCGATCCCCACCGTTTTCGCCGTCAATGCGAGTTCCCCCTACAAATCCGTCGCCGACGTGATTGCCGATGCCAAGAAGCAGCCGGGTAAGATCAGCTACGCCACTCCCGGCAACGGCGCCATCAACCACGTCGCGATGGAAGCGATCGCGCTCAACACGGGAACCAAATTCCAGCACATTCCCTACAAGGGCGGCGCACCAGCAACTACGGCGGTGGCCGCCGGCGACGTCCCTGTCGGGTTGCTCGCCATGACGGCTGCCATCCCATTCATAAAATCAGAGAAGATACGCGTCCTCGCGACGGCGACCGCAAAGCGGCTCGAATCGAACCCGCAATGGCCGACGCTCGACGAACTCGGCTACATGAAGTTCGACGGCTCCAATTGGGTCGGCATGATGGGTCCCAAGGCGACGCCTGCCGCGATCGTCGCAAAGATGAACGAGGCCATCAACAAGGCGCTCGCGATGCCTGACGTCATCGAGCGTCTCGCCGGCACCGGCGGAACGCCCGTACCGATGTCGCCGGCCGATTTCGCCAATCGGGTCAAGGCCGAGACGGCGGCCTTCCAAGAGGTCATCGAAAAAGCAAAGATCGAGGCGAACTGATGCCTGGAGCATCCGGCGGCGCACCGTCGGATGCTCGCATCGAGCTTTGCAAGCCAGACCAGCCTATGGCAGGTTGGTGCGATGCACGTCGGTCGCGCCATTCTCGCGCTGTTCCTGGGACTGTCGCTCGCATGCGGACTTTCCGCGCGAGCTTCGGCGCAAGCTGTTGCGGTCGATCTCCATCTGGTGCTCGCCGTCGATGTCTCCTGGTCGATGGATCCGGACGAGCAACGGCTGCAGCGCGACGGCTATGTGGATGCGCTGCGCGATCCGGCCGTCATCAAGGCGATCCAGTCGGGTCCCAACGGTAAGATCGCCATCACCTACTTTGAATGGGCGGGCGCCGAAATTCATTTCATGGTCGTGCCGTGGACGATCATCGACGGGGCGAGAGTCGCGCACCAACTCGCAGACGTACTCGCCGAACGGCGCATCAGCCGGCATCGCATGACATCGATCTCGAGCGCACTCGAATACGCCCACAGGCTGTTGAAGGAAGCGCCCGGCACGGCCGTGCGGCGCGTGGTAGATGTATCCGGCGACGGCCCTAACAACAGCGGCACCTCCCCGGTAACACTGGTTCGCGACGCGCTGCTGGCGGACGGCGTGATCATCAACGGCCTGCCGATCATGCTCAAGGTCGGCACCGATGGCGGGTTCAGCTACGGCTTTGGCCAGGATATCGCGGACCTCGACGACTACTACTCGAATTGCGTGACCGGTGGCCCGGGCAGCTTCGTAATCCCGATCCGCAAGCGTGAGGAGTTTTCCACCGCGACGCGTCAGAAGCTGCTGCAGGAGATTTCGTCGCTGCCGTCTCTGTCGCCACCGCGCGTGATGAAGACGCAATACGCACCTCCTCTCGGCGGGCCAGCGCAAGGTGCCTACGACTGCCTCGTCGGCGAACGCAACTGGCGGCGGTATTATTTCGACGGTCGTTAGAACCAGAAGGACTTCCGTCTTTCCGCCGCCTTCCCTTCCCAATTCAGCCTCGTGACAGGCCTACGAGTTCGATCCCGACGCGTTGTCGGACGAGGCGATGCAGCTTCGGTTAACCGAATGTTTACTCTGGCAGGCTTAAGCCTTCCTTCATGTGTGTATCGCGTCTCCTCACGTCTGCCGTCGTCGGCCTTGCCGGTCTCCTGTTGTGGGGCTGCAGCAACGGGCCGACCTATACGGCTCAGCCCGAGCCGTGGCGAGCCCAGGAAGAGCGAGCCTGCCTCGTCTCGGGTCATGTCCGCGAACAACCCTGGCTGCACACGCGCTCATCGCTCGGCGGGAACTCGTCCTATTGCGGTGCGATGCAGCCGTTCGAAATGGCCGGCGCCGCAGATGGCCGCGTGCAGATGCGTCCGTCCGCTCTGCTTCGTTGCAACATGATCCCGGCGGTCGAACGCTGGATCCGGCAGTACGTGGAGCCGGAGGTTCGCCGCCATTACGGTGCACCGCTCGTCGAGCTTAAAGTCGCCGCATCCTACGCGTGCCGGCCGCGTAACAACCAGTGGGGCGGAAAGCTTTCCGAGCACGGCCACGCCAACGCCCTGGACATCTCGGCCTTTATCCTGGCGGACGGCCGAACGATCACCGTGAAGCAGGGCTGGTGGGGCGATCCGCGCGACCGTTCGTTCCTGCGCGCGGTTCACGCCGGAGCATGCCGGGAATTCACCACGGTTCTCGGACCGCTCGCCGATGCCTACCATCGCGATCACTTCCACCTCGATCTTGCTCGCCACGGCCGCAGCGGCCAGGAAGTCGTCTGCCGTTGAGAGGCCTTCAGGTTGCGTCTGCAGCCCGTTTTTCCTTGCCGCCAGATGTGAATCCAATAGTCTGCGCCGGCTCGGCCCCATGCCCGCCCAAACCGGCAGGTAATCACCGACGCGCGGGGATGATCTCCCCGCCAACGACCGAGCTGCCCGCTGCTTCCCGGCTTTGGGCGACCTCAAGGAGACGAACACTATGCGAGCCTTTCCGCGCGCTTCCGGCGCGTTCGCCATCGCACTGACCATCTCACTGACCATCTCACTGTCTGGCCTCATCACCTCGACAGTCAACCAACCCGCATTCGCCCAGACCGCAGGAGCACCCGTGACGACGCAATCCGGCCTGAAGATCATCGACAATACCGTCGGCAAGGGCGTATCGCCCAAGACCGGCCAGATCTGCACCATGCACTACACCGGCTGGCTCTACGAAAACGGCAACCGCACGCGCAAGTTCGACAGCTCGGTCGATCGCGGCCAGCCGTTCGAGTTCATCATCGGCCAGGGCCAGGTGATCCGCGGCTGGGACGAGGGCGTGGCCACCATGAAGGTCGGCGGCAAGCGCACGCTGATCATTCCGCCCGATCTCGGCTACGGCGCACGCGGCGCCGGCGGCGCGATCCCGCCCAACGCAACGCTGCTCTTCGAAGTCGAACTGCTCGGCGTGAAGTAGTCCGCCGACATGTCCCCCTCCCCCTCGTGGGGAGGGGTTAGGGGTGGGGGATAATCAAACCCGTCCGCATGTAAATTTCACCCCACCCCCTTCCCATCAAGGGGAGGGGAGTTTTCCGGAATTCATGCCGTGCCCAAGCCCCCCAACCAGCCCTCCAAGGCATCGCCGGCCGTGAAGCAGCTCGGCGCGCACGTGGCGCTGCCTGTGTCGCCCGAGGCGGCCGAACTCGAGCGCGTGGCGAACCCGCACGCCGATACCGATTACGTCGCCCGCTTCACCGCGCCGGAATTCACGTCTCTGTGCCCCGTGACGGGACAGCCCGATTTCGCGCATCTCGTGATCGACTACGCGCCGGGGCTTTGGCTCGTCGAGTCGAAGTCGCTCAAGCTCTATCTCGGATCGTTCCGCAATCACGGCGCGTTCCACGAGGACTGCACGGTGGCGATCGGAAAACGATTGGCGGGGCTGCTCGAACCGAAGTTCCTGCGGATCGGCGGTTATTGGTATCCGCGCGGCGGCATGCCGATCGACGTGTTCTGGCAGACGGGCGAGTTGCCGAAAGGCGTGTGGCTGCCTGATCAAGGCGTCGCGCCGTATCGCGGTCGGGGGTAATTCGCGCCACGGGCGCGACTGGGTCTTGGACCCAGACCCAATTGGCGGGACACCCGCCAAACCGCCCGTTTTTTGTCTGTTTCTCGCAGGGTGGAATAGCCCGTAGGGCGTATTCCGCCAGATAGCGCACCGCGTGCGGCCGGCGGAATACGCTTCGCTATTCCGCCCTACTGGGCCTACGCACCTTGCGGCAGCAGGACCAAGCGCTTCGAGGTCTGACGCTGCTCGATCATGTGCATCGCCTTGGCGTAATCGGCCAGCGGCATCGTTTGCGACGGCGGGGCCTTGATCTTGCCCTCGACGTAGAAGCGGAAGACTTCGTCGAAGCACTCTTGCATCAGCTCGGGCGTGCGGCGGCGGTAGTCCGAGATCTGCATCCCCGACACCTCACAATTCTTCAGCATCAGATAGTTCACCTTCAGCGTGGGTATCCCGCCCGCCGCGAAGCCGAGGATTACCACGCGGCCGCGCCAAGCGATCGAGCGCATCGCTGCGTCGAAGATCTCGCCGCCGATGGGATCGATGATCACGTCAGCGCCGTGGTTGGCCGTGGCCGCGAACACCTGATCACGCAGGCTTTCACGGATATTCGGTTTCGACAGATCGACCATCGCATCGGCGCCGGCGGCCTTCACGGCCGCGAACTTTTCGGGCGACGTGACCGCCCCGAGCACGACCTTCGCGCCCATCGCCTTGGCGAGTTGCACCGCCGCATTGCCGACCGCACCCGTCGCGCCGAGCACGAGAACGTTGTCGCCGGACTTGATGCGCGCGCGCTCGCGCAGTGCCATCCAAGATGTGTCGAAACCGAGCGACATCGCGCCGGCATCGACGAACGAGAGTTGGCCCGGGAGCTTGTACACGTCGTTCTGCGCAACCACGATCTTCTGCGCGAAGCCCGAGTGCTCGTTCATGCCGATCACGCGGTCGCCTACGCGCATGCGCGTCACGCCCTCGCCGAGCCCGCGGACGATGCCGGCCGGCCCCTTGCCCGGCGTGTACGGCAGCTTCGGCTTGAACTGGTACTTTCCGGTGATCTGGACGATGTCGACGTAGTTCACCGGGGCGGCATGCACCTCGATCAGCACCTGCCCCGGGCCGGGCGTGGGGTCGGGGATCTCGACCAGCTTGCCGTTGTCGATCGAGCCGAGTTCGTGGACGAGGATGGCTTTCATCGGGGACCTCGTAGGGTGCGGTAGCGAAGCGTACCGCACCATATACGACGACGACACGAAGCGGTGCGGTACGCGCGCCCTTCGTGGTCGCTCAGGCAAACATGCCGGCGCGCCGCGCGCTACCGCACCCTACGCCGCTCAAACCCCGTGGCTCGCCGCCACCAGCGGGTCCATCTCCATGTCGTCGTCCTTCACCGCGCCGATCAGCTCGGTGATCTTCTTGATGCCGCGCTCGTCACACCAGCGTTCGAGGTCGTCGATGATCTGCACGAGGGCCGTCGGATTGCGGAAGCCGGCATAGCCGATGCCGACTGCACTCGCGCCGGCCAGCATGTATTCCACGACGTCCTCGGCCTTGGTGACGCCGCCGATGCCGATGATCGGGATCTTCACCTGCTTGGCGACCTGATAAACCATGCGCAGCACGATCGGCTTCAGCGCGGGCGAGACGAGGCCGCCGAACTTGTTGCCGAGCGCGGGGCGGAAATTGTCCGTACGGATCTTCAGCGACAGGAACGTGTTGGCGATGACGAGGCAGTCCGCGCCGGCGGCTTCCGCAGCCAGTGCGATCGAGACGATGTCGCCAGCGTTGGGCGACAGCTTCACCCAAAGCGGCTTGCCCGCGCACTTCGCCTTGATCGCCTTGACGGCATCGCTGGTGTAGTCCTCGTGCATCGCGAAGTTCTGGCCCGTCAGATTGCGCGTCGGGCAGGAGATGTTGGCCTCGATCACGTCGACGTCAGGCATCCGCGCGAGCTCCTCGGTGAGCAACGCGAACTCCGAGATGTTATCCGACGAACACGAGACAATCAGCGGCGGTTTGAACTTCGCGTACTCGGGCACGATGTGGTCGACGAAATACTCGATGCCTTTGCCGGGCAGGCCGATCGACTGGATGATGCCGGCTTCGGTCTCGGCCATACGCGGCGTCGGGTTGCCGAGCCGGGGCTCGCGGCAGATCGTCTTGGCGACGAGGCCGCCGAGCCGATTGAGATCGATGACGTCGTTGTACTCCCACGAGAACGCCCCGGATGCGGGCGTCACCGGGTTCTGCATCGTGATGTCGCCGATTTTTACGGAAAGATCGACCATGGTGCTCACCACCCTACCGCTGTCTGCATGTCGAAAACCGGTCCGTCGCGGCACACGCGCTTCAAGGTCTTGACGCCGTCGATCTCGAACGTGCGCATGCACACGTAGCAAGCGCCGACGCCGCAGACCATGATCTGCTCCATCGCCACCTGCCCGGGGATGCCGTGCTTTTTGCCGAGCTGCTGCATTAGCTTCAGGAGACGGCTCGAGCCGCAGGTGAAGAACGCGTCCGCCTTCTTCTCCTTGATAAGGCCCTCGATGATCTTCTCGACGTTGGCAACGTCGCTCGTCTTGTCGGTGTCGAGGACGGTCAGCGTCTTGGCGCCGAGGCTGTCGAACAGATCCTTCGACATGACAACGTCAGGGTTGCGCGCGCTCAGGATCGCGGTCACGCCGACCTTCTTCTCGGCGGCCAGTTGCGACAGTGGCGCCAGCGTCGCAAGGCCGACACCACGGCCGAGCACGACGATGTTCTTCCAGGCGGGATCGAGCTTGAAGCCCTTGCCGAGCGGTCCGGCGATATTGAACTCGTCGCCCTTGGCGAGCATTCCCATGCCGCGCGTGCCGCGCCCCTCGCACTTGTAGAGGAACTCGAGCTGGCTTGCCGCCTTGTCGACGCGGTAGACGCTCATCGGGCGACGCATCCAGACCTCGGCACCGTCCGGGGTCGGGCAGAGCAGATGGAAGAACTGGCCGGCATAGGCCGCGAGCGCGCGCTCGTGCACCTTCAGGATGAGGTGCTTGTATTCCTTGTTGACCCAGTCGTTGCCGACCACCTCGCCGATGAACTCCCCAGCCACGCGCTGCGGGTAGCGATCGACCTCTCCGACGCGGAGTGCGGAGTCGGTGTATTTCTCACAGTGCTCGAGCGACATTGTGGGATGACGTTTCATTTTATTGATGATTGTTAGTCGATAGCATCCCCGGCCGACAAATCAAATGGTCTGGGCCCGCATGCGTGTCAATTTGCGCATAGCTCGGGGACAAGGCGGCCTCGGCCACGCCCTCACGTCGACCGACCGTAAAGCAGCGTGACATTAATCCGGTGGTTGGCGTAGCCCGGCGCGAAACGCGGAGCGTCGGATGCGTGAAAAAGTCGCGATTGAAAGATCGCGGCGCGGTTTGCGCCATACTGAACCACCAGCGACGTATCGCGGTTGAGCTCCATGAACGCGAGTATCTCGGCCGTATCCGCATCGTAGCCCGAGATCCGCCAGTCGGCTGGCGGCGGTGCACGGCAGATCCGGAGGCCTCCGGCTTCCGCATCCAGGTTCGCATCGTCCGGCGTCACCCAGAAGTTGACGCTCACCTCGGCATCGTCGGCGTGGGCGGCGACGGCCGAGCTGCCTTCCAGCCCCTTGAAGGCCCAGGCTTGCGTCAACGGATACGGCCCCAGGATTTCCGGCAACGCGGCGCGCAATTCGTCGGCGATCTGCAGGACCAGCGGGCACGCGAGGCCGTCTTCCAGATAGGAGGCGACGAAACCGCCGATGTGGCTGAAATCGTGCCAGATCGTGCTTTCGAGCAGGTAGCGCTGCAGCGCTGCCAGCGCCTTTGGAGCGAGCAGACCATCGAACCACGTGGCGGCGCATTCATGCGCGCGAAAGTTCGCCGTGATCGCAGACGCATAGAGAGCGGCGTCGATCGTGCCGGTGGGGCACTCGGGGGCCGATCCCGCAATGATGGCCGTGTTGTAGTCCTCGCCCAACATGTCGAGCTGACTGTCGTCGAGGCGCGTGATCGCTTCGGGAAAGTCTTGTGCGACGACATCATAGGCGCTGGCAAGCAACTCGAAGCGCTTGCCGTCGCGCTTCGTGCTGGCGACGTGGCGCAATTGGGCGGCGTCGTGCCGCAACTTCGAGCGCGAGCTATAGACGAGTGACGCGAGCGCGGCGCCATCGCGATCATCTCCGCGCCGTAACTCGTAGGTTCGTGCGAAGTGATCGAGCGCGCGGCCGCGGTCGCCTTGGGCGAGACTTAGGAAGCCGAGCGCGCGGTGCGCGTCGTAGTGCCCTGGGTCGAGCGCCACACAGCGGGAAAGTGCCGCAATCGCTTCGCGGGGGCGGCTGAGCTTTTCGAGTGCCACGCCACGGTTGTAGTGCGCCGCGGCGTAGCCGGGCTCGGCGGCCAGCGTGCGATCGAACAGTGCCAGCGCATCGGCGTGACGGCCCTGGGCCGCGATGACGACGCCGAGATTGTGCAGGATCGCCGGGCGTTCCGGCGTCAGGTCGAGGGCGGCGCGATAGGCGGCTTCAGCGTCGGCGAGCCGGGCTGCGGTGTGGTGATCGCGTGCGCGAGTAAGCAGGGGATTGATATCGAGCGCGTTCATGACGGCGCGCGCGCGCGGTTCTCCTCCCCCCTCGTGCGGGAGGTGGCGCGTAGTGCCGGTGGAGGGCCAACGAGAGCGACCGCGTAGGTTGGGTTAGCAGCGCGGAGCGCTGCGTAACCCAACGTCTCGCTCGCTGATCGGCACTGAAAACGTCGGGTTACGCTCGGCACAGCCCATCCAGCCCATCTAACCCGACCTACGACCTCATTCATTTTTCAAACCCATCATCCATTGCGCGGTTTCGAGCAGGCGCCGGTCCTGCCAGCGCGGGGCGACAAGCTGCACGCCGACCGGAAGACCGTTGGGCCCCTCGGCCAGCGGCAACGAAATCGTCGGCACGTGCAGCATCGTCCACAGCGCCTGGAATGCTGGATTTCCGGCGTAGTGGAGGCCGACGGGTGCTTCGCCGTTGGCCGCCGGCGTGATCAGCACATCGACGTTCTTCATCATCGTTTCGAGACGGAGGCGGCAGTGCTCGGCAAGACGCAGCGCGTCTTGATAACGCGCGTGGGGCAGAGCCAGGCCCTGCTCCACCGTCTTCGTCATCTGCGGAGAAAGTTTCTCGCGATGATGCGCCCACTCCCAGGCCAGACCGCAGGCGCGCTCGTAATCGTTGATCTCACCGCGACGGGAGAACAGTTCCGCGAATTCGGGGCCGAGATCGAACTTCGTGACCTTCGCGCCTGCCGCTTTCGCACGGGTGGCCGCGCCTTCGAGTGCTGCTTTGGTTACCAGGCTCGCGAATTCGTCCCACATGACGTTACGGCACAAGCCGATCCGCGGGGGCGTGTCGAGCTTGCCGAGTTTCACCGGCTTTCGATCGATGCAAACGTCGGCGACGAGAGCGGCATCCTCCACCGTGCGCGCGATGAGGCCGATGGTGTCGAGGGTTTCGGAGGCGAACTTGACGCCAGCGCGATTGATCATGTTGTAGGTCGGCTTGTAGCCGACAACGCCACAGAACGACGCGGGGCGCAGCACAGAGCCGCCGGTTTGCGTGCCGAAAGCGACGGGAACGTGGAAGTCGGCGACGCCTGCCCCCGAACCCGACGAAGATCCGCCGGGCGTGCGCGTGGGATCGAGCGGGTGCATCGTCTCGCGCGGCGCGATGCCGGCCAGTTCGCAGGTCACGGTCTTGCCGAGGATCACGGCGCCGGCCTTGCGCACGAGCGCGACGCAGGCCGCGTCCGCTTTCGGCCGCCAGCCATCGAAGATCGGCGAGCCCATCCCGGTCGGCATGTCGCCGGTATCGAGCACGTCCTTCACCCCGATGGGAACGCCATGAAGCGGACCGCGAGGTCCGGACTTCTTCAGTTCACGATCGCGTGCGCGCGCTTCGGCCAGGGCCTGCGCTGGGTTCAGGTAGGACCACGCGCGGACTTGTGGCTCGCGGGCGTCGATGTGATCGAGGCAGGCGACGACGAGCGCCTCCGACGTGATCTCGCCTTTCGCTATCCGGCGTGCGGCCTGTGCGGCTGTGAGTTGGTTCAGGGACTTCTTGGGCTTCGATTTCGTCGCTGGATTGGCCTTCACGGCTTCGAACTCCGCATTATTCGCAGGTCGGGTTAGCTCGGCAGTGACGAGCGTAACCCGACGAGCAAGCTTTCACGCCCCAAAATAAGACGTCGGGTTCCGCAGCGCCGTATTCGCGCTGCTCACCCGACCTACGCATCAGCAGTCCACCACCTGCCACTCGATGGTCTCGCCGCCCTTGTGGCACAGCGCGATTTCCTCGGGGCCTTCGACCTTCATCGCGACCGGCGCGACCCACGGCTTCTTTTCCAGCGTGATCGTATCGGCGTTGGGATGCAGGCCATAGTGCTTCGGGCCGTTGAGCGAGGCGAAGGCTTCGAGCTTGTCGAGCTTGCCTTCTTCCTCGAAGATCTTGACGTAGCTCTCGATTGCGACGGGTGCTGCGAAGATGCCGGGAATGCCGACCTGGGCGAGCTTGCGCGACACGGGATGGGGTGCCGAATCCGTGCCGAGAAAGAAGCACGCATCGCCCGAGGTCGCGGCTTCGCGCAAGGCGAGACGGTCTACTTCCGTCTTGATGACCGGCATCACGAACATGTATGGGCGCAGGCCGCCGCCGATCCAGTCGGTGCGTGTCAGTTCCATGTGATAGGGCGTGATGCTCGCGCCGACCTGGCCGCCCGTGGAACGCACGTAATCGACGCCGATCTTCGACGACAGGTGCTCGTGAACGATCTTGAGGCCGGGAAATCTCTTCGTCATCGGGATGAGGCGCTGCTCGATGAACACGGCCTCGCGGTCGAACACGTCGACGCCGGACGCGACTTCCTCGCAGTGGATGAGAAAGCGCATGCCGAGCTTTTCCATTCGAGCCAGGACGCGCTCGATCTTCTTGTAGTCTGTGACGCCGGCAGCGGAATTGGTCGTGGCGTTCGCAGGGTACATTTTCACCGCGGTGAACACGCCGTCGCGGAAGCCGCGCTCGACGTCGTCGGGATCGGTGTCGTCGGTCAGGTAGCAGGTGATCAGCGGCTTGAACTTCGAGCCCTTCGGCAACGCTGCGAGGATGCGCTCGCGGTAGGCCTTGCCATCGGCGGTGGTGCGCACGGGCGGCAACAGGTTCGGCATGCAAATGGCGCGGCCGAAGACGCGGGCGGTGTAGGGGAGCGCTGCACGCATCATGTCGTTGTCGCGCAGGTGAAGGTGCCAGTCGTCGGGACGCTTGATTGTGATTCGGGTGGTCATGGTGGCCTCGAATTGGGTGTCAGACCCTCCGGGTCCCACACCGAGCAGAACGTTGGTCGTTTCAACTCATTCCTATGGGAGCGTCGTCAAGGTGTCAGACCCGGAGGGTCTGACACCACAGGTGTGGGCATTCAGATCCTGCGGGATTGACACTGTTTCAGGATGTCTTGCGGAGCAACCGGCACGCTGGTGATGCGCACGCCGAACGGTGCCAGCGCATCCTCGATCGCGGAAGCAATGGCGGCGGCCATAGGCAGCACGCCGGTCTCGCCCACGCCCTTGACGCCGAGCTCGTTGAGCGGTGTCTTCGTTGCCAGCTCGATCAGGTCGATCGTGACGGGCATCTCGCTCGAACCGACGAGCAGGTATTCGGCGAGCGTGGTCGAGACGGGGTTCGACTGGTCGTCGAATGCCATACGCTCGTACAGCGCGTTGCCGAGGCCGTGCGCGAGGCCGCCGACGATCTGGCCCGCCACGAGGCGCGGATTGATCGCCGTGCCGCAGTCGTGGACCATCACGACGCGCTCGACGTGGACGTGGCCGGTC
>CANJPN010000060.1 GCA_947475855.1 Bradyrhizobiaceae bacterium | reverse complement strand
GTCTGTCGATGTGTGTCATGGTCCGTGTCCGGATTTGCTTGGTTGTCGCAAACCCGAGCCATCTGTGATTCGGACCATGACCGCCCCCTCAGGGGCTGTGGACAGCGGGGAAGAAATTTTTTTGGCGCCCCGCGGCGTTGCTCTCCGGTCGGCCTACGGCCTCCCTACGCGCAACGCCGCGGGGCCCCTTGCCTCCCCCGCCTCGTACACCACGTCCTGGGACGCGCCCGCGCACTCGACAGTGACATCACCGCCCCAGCGCGTTAGTGTTGCGCACTCAGCCCGTCATCCTCGACCGAAGTGAGCCGCAGGCACACGAGCGTCGCGGATCCAGTGCAAAGCGTGCCGAGGGCCATGAACTCGAAAAGCCACGACACACATCGGCAAATTCACCACTTCAGCAAGCGGCTACCCAAAACCGCTCCCAATCCGATGACCGGCACAGCCGCCAGCAGATACCACGTCGCCACGAACAGCGGTGAGTCATCGGAACAGTGGGTGGCATAGAGCGCCGCACCGCAAGCCGCTGCAAGAACGCCGATGGCAGCGCCCGCCCGGGCGGGCGATGCCGGTGCACCGGATCGCAGCGCCCACAACAGCGCTGCCAGCGGCGCAATCGACAGCACTGGAATCGAGAGCAGGCACATCATGCCATTCGTGCCGATGACGCGAGATGGCCAATCACTCGGTGGCATCGATGCGAGTTCGATCACAACCGCCACCACGAGCAATCCGACCGCGACGACACTGAGCGGAGCCGCATTCCGCGTCTCCGGTCGGATCGAACGGATACAATCAACGACAGCCGCCACCACGGCGACCACCGAGATCACGAGCTTCACATCGAACCGCCACGTCTGCAGCGCTGCCGTGACGTCCGACCGGATCCCGAGCGTCAGGAGAAACACAGCCAGCGATACGATCATGCCGGCAGCCAGCGCGCCCCACATCGCTCCGGCGATGCCGGAACCAGACCGCTCGCGGTCCGCCGCAAGTGCTGAAATCAGATCATCCGTTTTCATTCGTCACCTTCCCGCGCCGCAGCAGCAAGCGACTTCAGCGCACGATGCAGCGCCACGCGCACGGCGCCCTCCGTCATACCCAACGTCCCGCCAACTTCCTTCGCACTCCGCCCTTCGATCGACATCGCCTGCACAATCTGGCGGTCGCGCTCGGGCAATTTGGCCAGCAGATCTTTTGTCGCGAAAGTGGTCTCTTGATCCGCCTGAGGCGCTGCAAGCGCGTCAGCGAAATCATCGATGGATTTATGCTCGGCAAATCCGCGTCTGCGCAGCGCATCGATCATCTTATAGCGCGCGATACCCCGCGCCCACGGCTCCAACGGCTGGCGGTCGTCCCAGGTATGCCGCTTAAGATGTATCGCCAGCAAAGTCTCTTGCACGATATCCTCTGCCTCTTCTGTACTCCGCCCAACGCTGGACAACGCGCGACGAACCGTGATCCGCAATCGCCCGGCAAGCAATTGAAGAAGCGTGCGGTAAGCTCCGGCGTCGCCGGCATTGCCCGCACGCATCAGCGACGAAAGCTCATCGGCTAGGTTCGACACGATCGGTCTTCATCCCTGTTCGTCGGCTGTCGTCCAGACGTTACATGCACGTGACAAAAAAGGCGTCGGCATGCCGTCGTCCGATCACCGTCGCTCACCGTCTGCTGACAAAAACGTGATGCCGTAACGGTTCGCGTGCCGTCTGCGAATAGCCCTGTAGTGGACGGACGACAAGCCTTGGAAACCCCAGACCTCGCAGCCGAGTGGTCGATCCAAGCCCTGGTGTCCTGGAACACCTGAATTCCGATCGCCTGGCAGAGCGCCCCCCGCCTCTGCAAAGGCCCCAACTACCGAGATACTTTCATGACCGTCGCTCGCCAATCCGGACTGCACTCTGGCGTGAACGGACAGGCAATCCGCTCCTACGACAGGGCCGTGACCGAGTTCGCCGCGCAGAGGCCGTTCCTCGCACACGTGCAGGAGGCGCTGCGACATGACGCTCACATGACCGCAGCGCACGGGCTATACGGCATCGCCCACGCCTTGATCGGCCGAAACCATGGAACGGCGATTGCACGCGCCGCTGTAACATCGACCCGATCGGCCCTCGCCGCAACTGGAGGCGGCACGCCGCACGAGCGCGCGCTCAGCCTTGCCCTCGAAGCCGCGGCCTTCGGCCGTTTCAAGCGCGCAGCTTTTCATCTGGAGCAGCATATCGAGGCGCACCCGACCGACCTCCTCGCCATCAAACTCGCCCACGCATTGCGCTTCATGACCGGTCAACCCGACGAAATGCTGCGCACCACCGCCAAGGTGCTGCCAAGTTGGGACAAATCTATGAGCGGATACGGTTTTGTCTTGGGCTGCCGCGCCTTCGCCTTGGAAGAAACCGGAAATTTGGCCGAAGCGGAAGCATGCGGCCGGCGCGCTGTGGCATTTCAGCCCGACGATGCCTGGGGTCTCCACGCCGTCGCCCACGTCCTCGAAATGAGCGGCCGCACCGACGAAGGCCGTTCCTGGCTGGAAGCCGCACATGGCCAGTTCCGCGCCTGTGGCGTGTTCGGTCAGCATCTTGTTTGGCATCTGGCGCTTTTCCATCTGTCGGGCGGCGATCGCGATCAAGCACTTTCGCTCTATGATGCCGCCATCAAGCCGTCGCGCGATGGCGACTTCCGCGATATCGCAAACGCAGTCTCCCTGCTGTGGCGCCTGGAGCAGGAAGGCATCGACGTAGGTCATCGCTGGGACGGACTGCACGAGATCGCACACGAGCGTCGGCTCGACTGCACGTACGCGTTCGCGTCCCTGCACTATCTGTTGGCCTTGATCGCAGCGGGAGATCGAACGGCTGCACGCGAATGCGTCGAGGCGATGAGCAAGCGCAGTCGTGGTGATGCCGACGACCAGTCCCCCGTCTTCGCGCGTGTCGGCGCAGCCCTGGGTGAAGCCCTGCTCACGGGGCCGCACGGCAACGATCTCGAACGCCTCGCGCATGGATTACCGGCACTCGGCGGAAGCCGCGCACAGCAGGACGTGTTCTTGCGCTCACTCTTGATGCTCGCGCTTCGCGACAACGACACGAGCACGCTTCACGCGCTCTCGGCAATGCGCCTCCAACAGCGCGTCGAGGATCGCTTCCAAGGGCTGATACTGCGCCGCGCGAATGCGACACGCCGCACCACAATCGCCATGATGCCAATCGAGATGGAGCAGCATCCATGACAATTTCACGCCGCACCGCACTGCTTTCTGTCGGCACTCTGACCGTGATCGCTACTTCGAGTCTCGGATGGAGCCGGTTGCCAAAACGCCCGGCGCTCGTGGTCAACACGCTCGACAGTCCCTCCGGCGCCGCCATCAAAGGCTACGACCCCGTCGCCTACTTTACGGCCGGCAAACCAACGCGAGGCATTGCCGCCCATGCAGTGACCTACAAAGGCGCCACATGGCTTTTTGCGAACGCTGAAAACAAGTCGCTTTTCGAGAAAGACCAGAACAAGTACGCGCCCGCCTACGGCGGCTACTGCGCTTACGGTGTGTCGCAAGGTTATCTCGTCAAGATCGAGCCTGACGCATGGTCCATCCGCAATGGTCGCCTCTTCCTCAACTACGACACCAGCGTCCGTAAACAGTGGGAGAAGGCGGCTGGCGAATTCATCGCCAAGGCGGACAAGAATTGGCCTGCACTGATCGAACAGAACAATTGAGCTCCAATCCCGGCAAAGAAAGGCGACGACATGATCACCCCAACCAACTCGACTCCTGCTGTCGGACGATCGCCCGACCAGCATTCCCTCGCCCAATTCGCAATCACTGTCTTACTCGCCGGCATCGCCGCCGAAGTCACATGGGAAATCTGGGCACGCCTCATCACGCCGTTGTGGGTCGGCGGACCGCTGGAGCCCGCAGCACTCGTCCAAGACGTATTCAAGCTGAAGAGCCGGTTCCACGGCGAGGTTATTCACTTCCTCGTCGGCCTCATCGCATACCCGATTGGCTATCTCGTGATCGCGCGCCCACTTGCGCGCGCGATCGTGCCGTGGATGCCCTGGTGGCTCGTAGCAATGGGGTACGGCGTGGGCTTGTGGATCTTCGCGCTCTACATCATGGCGCATTTGATCGCAGGCCATCCAGCATTCCTAGGTTTCATTCCTTTGACTTGGGCATCCCTCGTCGGACATCTTGCTTTCGCGGTTGCTCTTGCAGCCGTCGTAAGAAATCGCGTTCCGGATTGACCCCGGTGCCGTGCGCCTCATTGATCAAACCGGAAAACCTACGTTGACCACACAATCCCCCCCCGTTCCGGCAAAGCGCCCGCGAGACATTCGCCTCGATGTGTTTCGCGGGCTGTGCCTGGTCATCATCTTTGTTGCGCACATCTGGAATAACGCGTGGGCAGCCTGGATCCCAGCCCGCTTCGGCTTCTCCGATGCAACTGAGATCTTCGTATTCTGTTCGGGCATGGCCTCTGCGATCGCATTCGGCGGCAGCTATCGCGTCCACGGTTTCCTGATCGGAACCGCGCGCGTTGCGTTCCGCTGCTGGCAGGTCTACTGGTCGCACATCGGCGTGCTGCTCGTGTCCGCAGCCCTCATGATCTCGGTCGATGCATGGCTCGGCACTGGCCGCAGCTACATAGACGGATTGGGCCTCGCCCCGTTACTCGACGCCTCCGCGCCGCAAGCGATTGTCGGCCTATTGACCCTTCGATGGGTACCCCACTACTTCGACATTCTGCCGATGTACCTCGTCGTGCTTTGCATGCTGCCGATCGTCATGGCGCTCTCTCGCTTCGGCAAAGCGCACATCGCAGCATTCGTGGCTCTCACCTGGCTTTGCGCATCGTTCGGCCTACTCGCGTTACCCGCCGAGCCGTGGACCTCGCGCGAATGGTTCTTCGATCCGTTTGCCTGGCAGCTCGTCTTCTTCACTGGCTTTGCCTTCATGTCCGGCTGGCTACCCGCGCCGCCGGTCGACAAACGAGCTGTTAAAGCGGCCATTGCAATCGTTCTGCTTTCGATCCCATTCGCTTGGGCGCCGCTGAACGACAGCTTTACCTTCCTACAAGATGCGAGAGCCGCATTGGCCCCGCTGACCGACAAAACGCGCTTCGGGGTGTTGCGTTTCGTGCATTTCCTGGCGCTGGCATATCTCGCATTCGTAACCGCCGGAGAAGCGGGACGGAACCTAAGGGGCCCAGTCGCCGAGCTCTTGCGCCAGCTAGGCCAACAGTCCCTAGCGATCTTCATGTCGGGCTTGGTGCTGTCATTTGTTGCCAGCACCGTGCTCAACCTGCTCGGCCGGAACATTTGGAGCGTGCCACTCGTAAATCTAGGTGGCATCGCCCTATTGATTGGCATCGCGCGAGCCACAGCGTTCTTCAAGTCTGCCCCCTGGTCGAAACCTGCCCACACGAAAGCCGCCTCGAAGGAAACAAACGTCCCCAGCAACTCGGCCATTGCAGCGCATTCACCGGCAGCCACCGCGTCATGAAACATCGACACGGAAGGGCTGTCATCACCGCCATTCTGACAACAGTGGCCGCAATGCAGTCCTCCTCGCCTGCAGGCGCCGGTGGCTCGATCGAATCCGAGCGCACACTCGAAAGCCGTACGCTCGGCCGCGCGATTCCCTACCGGATCTATCGACCGGAAGCCTCATATGGCTCCGGGCAAAAACTTCCGGTGCTGTACTTGCTGCACGGGCACGGCGACGACGAAAAGTCATGGATCGAAAAGGGAAGTATTGCCACGATCCTCGACCGCGCCATCGCAGCGGGAAAACTGAAGCCGCTGATCGTCGTTATGCCCGCCGCCGGCAATAGCTGGTACGTCGACGATACACTTCCCGGCCGCTATGGCGACATGTCGAAAGCGCTGACTGTCGACCTCGTCGATGGAATCGAAGCGCGCTACCCTATCGCTCGTTGCCGGCAGGCTCGCGCAGTCGGCGGCCTGTCTATGGGAGGCTACGGCGCGATGCTCTACGCACTCGACCGGCCCGATCTGTTCGCGTCCGTCTTCAGCTTGTCCGGTAGCCTGTTCAGCGAAGCTGCCAGTGACATCGAACGTCGCAAGCCAGCCTACGAGCGCATCTATGGCGGCGTGTTCGGTCGACCGTTCGACGACAAGCGCTTTCTCGCCTGGAACCTGTTCTTACGCCTAGACCGGCCGCTCCTGCGGAATCAGCCTCTCGCCGTATGGCTATCGGCCGGCGACCGCGATTTCCCTTCGATCCTCGATGGCACCATTCGCATGCACGCAGAACTCGGCAAGCGAAGCATTCCCAGCGAACTGCACATCATGAAGGGCGAACATACCTGGGAGCTGTGGCACGCCGCCGTCGAGCGCGCGCTTGAATGGCTGTCTGGAAACCTCGCCGGCGATTGCCCGCCCGTCATCGGAAAATAGCCCGTTCCGGCTCAGATCGTCAGCAGTGCGCGCTGCGTCTCGGTATCCGCGAGCAGCGCCTGCATCTCACCTTGCCAGCGAATATGGCCCTTCTCCAACACGTAGGCCCGGTCGCAGACTGCCTCGGCGAAGTGAATGTTCTGCTCCGACAGCAAAATCGAGAGCCCCTCCTGCTTCAAGGCGACGATAGTGTTCACCATCTGCTCGACGATGACGGGCGCAACTCCCTCCGACGGCTCGTCCAGCAAGACGAGCAAGGGATTTCCCATCAGCGTACGCGCCACGGTCAGCATCTGTTGCTCGCCTCCCGACATTTGACCGCCAGGCCGGTCTGGCATCGCACCAAGGTTGGGAAACAGCGCAAACAAACGCTCCTCGGTCCACACCGGCGCCGGGTTGCCATCAGACCACGTCCGCGAAGGCTGGCGGCCGACATCGAGATTCTCGTTTACGGTCAGCTCGGTGAATATGCGCCGATCCTCGGGCACATAGCCGAGCCCCAACCGCGCGACGCGAAAGGGATCGAGCCTCGAGATATCGCGTCCTTCAAAGGTCACCGCCCCCGAGCGACGCTCGATGAGACCCATGATCGCCTTCAACGTCGTCGATTTTCCAGCTCCATTGCGCCCCATCAGCGCCACCACTTCGCCCCGCCCGATATTCAATGAAACATCGAACAGGATATGCGCCGCCCCGTACCACGCATTCAGGTTGTCGACCGACAGGACCGATGTGCTCATGGCGCCTGCGCTCCACTGGGACGGGCCGCACCCTTCCGTTCGAACACCTTTCCGGTGCCGAGATAAACCGCTTGCACATCCTTGTTGGCGCGGATCGATGCTGCGTCGCCCTCAGCGATCAGACGGCCACGAGCAAGCACGACGATACGATCGGCGAACGTGAACACCACATCCATGCTGTGCTCGGTAAAGAGCACGGAGATACCGTGTTCGACAACGAGACGCTTCACGAGAGCGATCAGCTCGTTGCGCTCCTTGGTAGCCATCCCAGCCGTCGGCTCGTCCATCAAAAGAAGTTTGGGGTCGTTCGCGAGCGCAATCGCAAGTTCCAATCGCTTGACGTCTCCGTAGGCGAGTTCCCTGCTGCTGCGATATGATTGATCGGCCATGCCCACTCGATCGAGCAACGCGATCGCCTCTTCACGATGCCGCGGCCCCACCCCACCAACGAAGCGATAAACCTCTCCGCGATGCGATAGCAGCGCCATCTGCACATTCTCGATCACCGTGAAGGAAGCAAAAGTGGCTGCAATCTGGAATGTACGTCCAACGCCTGCACTCCAGATTTGCCGTGGAGAAAGCCGCGCGATGCTTCGCCCATCCAGCCGCACATCACCCGCATCCGGCGTAAGTTGGCCGTTGATCATGTTGAAGCAGGTTGACTTACCCGCCCCGTTCGGCCCGATCAGCGCGAGGAACTCGCCGCGCTCGACATTGAAAGTCACGCCATCGACGGCCTTCACGCCGCCGAACGATTTCGCAAGACCGGCAACCTCCAGCACGCTCATGCCGGCCTCCTTGCACGCTCGGCCAACCATTGACGCCAATGCGCGATAGAGCCGACCACTCCTTGCGGAAACACAAGCACGATGATGAGGATCACGATCCCCAACGCCGCCCGCCAGTACGACACCTGACGGATCAACGTATCCTGCAGAAGCGTGAACAACGGGCCTCCGATGACGGGCCCCGACACCGTCTGCAATCCACCCAGCAGCACCATCACGATGCCGTCGATGGACCGCCCCACATGGATTGTTTCAGGAGATATCGAGCCTTTCGCGAACGCGTACAGCCCCCCCGCGACACCGCACACCGTCCCTGCCAAAATAAAGGCGATCCACTGTATCCGGCGCACGTCGAGTCCAATCGCGGCCGCGCGCAACGGGTTGTCGCGAACCGCACGCAATCCCAAGCCGAAAGGAGCAAATATTACAGTCCGCAAAAACATCACGCCCGACACCGTCAATGCGAGCACAAGCCAATAGTAGATACTGCGATCGGCGAGCAAACCTTGCGGCCAGACACCGACAACCCCATTGCTGCCGCCGGTGAAGGTCTCCCACTGATACACGATCGACCATACGATCTGGCCGAACGCCAGCGTGAGCATCGCCAGATAGACGCCCGACAGACGCACGCAGAACCAGCCAAACAATGCGGCTCCCGCAAACGCCGCCAATGGCGCAACAACCAGAAGTGCAGGCATCGTCGAAAGCCCGCCTGCTTTCACGGCAAGCCCCGCTCCATACGCGCCAAGCCCGAAGTATGCAGCATGCCCGAACGAGTGCATGCCTCCCGGCCCCTTGATGAAATGCAGGCTCGTCGCAAACAGCGCCGCGATCAGCATGTCGATGCCAAGCACCGTCGCGTAGGGCCAATAAGCCGAAGCCAGAGGCATCACCACCAGCACCGCGAGCACGATACCAGCCAGTCCCTTCGTCATCGCGTCGGCTGCACGAACAGGCTCCTCGGGGATCGCTAATGTTCGAATCAAGCCTTGCGCACGTCCCATCAAACCGTAGGGGCGCACGATCAGTACCACTGCCATGACTAGGAATTCCGCGACAAGCGTCAGCCGCGAAAAATTGAAGGAAACCCCGAAGATCGTCTGGGCTCCGAGCGCTATGCACAGAGCCTTTATCTCCGCGATGATGAGCGCCGCGAGATACGCGCCCGTAATCGAGCCCATGCCACCAACCACGACCACGACAAAAGCATCACCGATAAGGTTGAGATCGATCGCAAGGTTTGCCGGCTCGCGCGGCAACTGCAGCGCCCCTCCGAGCCCAGCAAGCCCAGCACCGAGCGCAAAGACCAGCGTGAATAGCCGGGCCTGGTCGACACCAAGCGCGCCGACCATCTCGCGGTCCTGAGTTGCTGCTCGAATCAACCGGCCGAAGCGCGTCCGCGCGAGCAGCCAATACAGCACCAGCAGAACCGCTGGCCCGACGAACATCATGAAGATGTCGTAGGTGGGCATGCGGCGGCCGAGGATTTCGACTGCCCCGGTCATTCCAGGTGCACGCGGACCAAGCAGATCCTCGTTTCCCCAGATCCACAAAGTCAAGTCAGAGACCACCAGCACAACGGCAAATGTGGCAAGCAACTGGAACAGTTCGGGCGCCCGATAGATCCGCCGCAACAGAACGATCTCGATCATCGCACCGATGGCCGCCACCAGCAGCGTCGAGATCACGATGCCGCCCCAGAACCCGAACGCGCCACCGATGTGCGTCGCGCACGAATAGGCGATGTAGATCCCCAGCATATAGAGGGACCCGTGCGCCATATTCACGATCCGGCTGACGCCGAAGATGATCGACAGCCCCACGCCGATGAGGAACAGCGAAGACGCGCTCGCCAGCCCGTTGAGCGCCTGAAACAGCAAGGCGTCGATCGTCATGTGAGGCCCTGAGCAGGTGTCAGACCCTCCGGGTCTGACACCGTGACGGCGCTAACGATGGGAGGACTTTCACCACTGGAGCCGGGCGACACTCTACTCGTTCGCCTCTTTCGGACGCATTTTCGCAACTTCCCCATCCGCGGGCTGGATCGAGCCACCATCGACGTATCGGAAGTCCTTCATCGTCCCCTTGCCGCCCTTCAGCGTCGTCTTGCCCACGTAGGCGCCCATCGTCGCCTGATGGTCCTGTTTGCGGTACTCGATAGGACCAAACGACGTGTCGATCTTCAGCCCTCGAAATGCGGCGATCATCTTCTCGGTGTCGGTCGATCCTGCTTTCTTGATCGCCTCCGCGATGGACTGCATCGTGATGTAGCCAACCGGCGAGCCGAGCCGCGGATAATCATTCCAGCGCTTCTGATAGGCCGCGACGAATGCCTTGTGCGCCGGAGTATCGATCTCATCCCACGGATAGCCCGTAACGATCCAACCCTCGGGAGTGTCTTCCTTCAGCGGGTCAAGATACTCGGGCTCGCCCGAGAGCAGGCTCACAACGGTACGGTCCTTGAAGATGCCGCGTGTATTGCCTTCACGAGCGAAGCGCGCGAGATCCGTGCCGAACAGCACGTTGAAGATTCCGTCGGGCTTTGCATCGGCAAGCGCCTGCACGACAGCACCCGCGTCGACCTTGCCCAGCGGCGTTGCCTGTTCGGTGACGAACTCGGCGTCCGGTTGTTTTTCCTTCAGCAACTTCTTGAACGCGGCTACGGCCGACTGCCCATACTCGAAATTGGGATAGACCAGTGCCCAACGCTTCTTCTTGGCCGCTAACGTATCCGGCATCAACATCGCGACTTGCATGTAGGTCGACGTGCGCAGGCGGAACGTATAGCGGTTACCGTTTTCCCACGTAATCTTGTCGGTCAGCGGCTCGGCCGCCACGAACAGCACTTTCTTTTGCTTGGCGAAGTCAGTCACCGCCAGACCGATATGTGACAGGAATGTCCCGGAGATCAGGGCCACGCCCTCACGTGTCACCAACTCTTCCGCCACGCGAACAGCATCCCCGGGATTGGCATTGTCGTCCCGGGAGATGACCTCGAGTTGCCGCCCGAGAACGCCGCCCTTGGCGTTGATCTCCTCTATCGCCATCTGCCATCCACGGCGATAGGGCTCGAGAAATGCCGGTTGCGACTTGTAGGAGTTCATCTCGCCGATTTTTATCGGCCCCTGTGCATCAGCACCCGTCGATCCAATCCAGCCAAGCCCGAGGGCCGCGACGGCAACACTCTTCAGCCACTGCATCGTCAACTCCATCGCGCGAACACATGGGGCGATATCGCGATCGCTTCCCACGGCGGCTGTAGAGATTGTCGCTAGCTCTGGCCGTGCGTGTCAAGGCACGTAGGCGGCAAGGCGAGACTACTTCAGTCAAATCCCCGCAAAGTTCTTCGCCTTGGCGTCCAACTTGCAGAATGCGGCATGCCCGGAGCCGCAATACACTCAGGCGCGGTCGCTCAGCCGCCGTTCAGCTGAAGCGATCGTATTGACCAGCAGCATCGTCACCGTCATAGGACCGACCCCGCCCGGCACCGGCGTGATACGTGAGGCCTTCTCGCTTACACCCTCGAAATCGACATCCCCTACCAAGCGTCCGTCCGGCAAGCGGTTGATGCCGACGTCAATGACGACCGCGCCGGTCTTCACCATCTGCGGCACGATCAGGTTAGGCTTCCCAGCAGCGACCACGAGGATATCAGCGAGAATTGTAAACTGAGCCAGATCGCGGGTCTTCGCATGACAGATACAGACTGTCGCCTCACGCTGCATCAGCATCAATGCCATCGGCTTTCCGACGATATTGCTCGCTCCGACCACGACGACGTTCTTGCCCTCGACTGATATTCCCTCGTAATCGAGCAGCTTGACGACGCCATAAGGCGTGCACGGCGGAAATACGGTATCACCGACGACGAGACCGCCGACATTGTAGAGATGAAAACCGTCGACGTCCTTCTCTGCCGAAATCGTGTTCAGCACCTGTGCCAGCTGGAACTGCGGCGGTAATGGCAACTGGACGAGTATGCCGTGCACATCGGCCCGGCCGTTCAATTCCTTGATCTTTGCGACGACCACATCCGGTGCAACGTCAGCGGAATAATCGTATTTGAACGAACGCACACCGACGTTGGCGCAAGCCCGGAGCTTGTTGCGCACATAGACGGCTGATGCCGGATCGTTGCCGACGACGATTACCGCAAGGCCCGGGACAATCCCCCGCGCCACCAAAGCTTCAACGCGCGTCTTGCATTCCTCTCGAATACCAAGGGCGACTTTCGATCCATCAATCAGCTTTGCGGTCATGTTTTCATTTCAAAATGGTGCGTTTGAACCGGACAATATCCGGCTACCCACTCCAAGGCCAGGAGACATCTTGGCCTACTAACCCGACAAAACCGCAAGGAGAACGTCAGGCAACCGTTTTGAAACGGGACATGCAGGTATCCAGCACATCATCCATCGGTTGCGACCACCAAGCGTCCGAGAACAGCTCGACCTCCACGGCCCCCTTGTAGCCGGCCGCTTCGACCATCCCCCGCAGCTTCCTCAACTCGATCACGCCATCGCCCATCATGCCGCGATCGTTGACGAGATCCTTGGTCGGCACCAGCCAATCGCATACGTGATAGGCAAGAAGCCGGTCCGCACCAGCACGCTCGATCTGACCGCTGAGCTTCGGGTCCCACCACACGTGATAGGCGTCGAGCGCGACCCCCAGCGCTCCCGAGCGGCCCGGATCGAGCGCGTCGCAAAGATCGAGCGCCTGCTCGAGAGTGTTGACGCACGCCCGTTCCGCCGCCTGCATCGGATGCAGCGGTTCGATCGCAAGCGGCATGCCAACCGTCCGCGCATAGTCCAGCGAAGCCGCGATCCCGTCCCTGACCTGACTTCGGGCAATGCCGATGTCTTTCGATTTCGGCGGTCCCGTCAGCGCCCCCGGCAATGCCCCGACGACGAGCACGAGGCACGGCGCCCCGAGCGTCACCGCTTCGTCGATCGCTCGGCGGTTATCCTCGAGCGCCGCCGCGAGCCCCGCCTGATCCGCAGCCGTGAAAAACCCGCCGCGGCAATACCCCGACAGCTTGATGCCCGCATCGCGGAGCTGCCGCCCGATCTTGTCGAGACCCACCGCCTGCACCTGATCGCGCCATGGATCGATCAGTCCGATCCCCCGCGCGGCACAAGCCTCGATGATCCGGTCGAGCGGCGCCTGCATGCGCACCGTCGCCGTATTGAGCGAGAACAGCTCCTGATGCCGTGACAGCTCGCGCATCAGTGAACCCCACCGACAGCGAGCACCTGCTTCATGCGCTTCGTCGCCAGCTCGGGATCCCGCAGGCAACGCGCCTCGTCCGCGAGCCGGAACAGCTCCGCCAGATGCACCAGCGAGCGCGTCGACTGCTGCCCGCCGATCATGTGGAAGTGGTCCTGCAATCCGTTGAGATAAGCGAGAAACACCACGCCCGTCTTGTAGAACCGGGTCGGCGCCTTGAAGATGTGCCGCGACAACGGGACGGTCGGCGCCAGCGTCTCGTGGAATGCGCCCTTGTCGCCGTCCGCAAGCTGGCTCAACGCCACGGCCGCAGCCGGCGCGATCGCATCGAAGATGCCGAGCAACGCGTCCGAGTAGCCCTGCTCGTCGCCCGCGATCAGCTCCGGATAGTTGAAGTCGTCGCCGGTGTACATCTTTACACCCTGCGCCAACCTGCGGCGCATCGAGATCTCCTTCTCCTTCGACAGGAGCGAAATCTTCACGCCGTCCACCTTCTCCGGATGCGCACCGACCACGTCGATCGCCGTCGCCATCGCCGCCATGTGATCGGCACTGCCCCAATACCCGGCAAGTGCTGGATCGAACATCTCGCCCAGCCAATGGATGATCACCGGCTCTTTCACTTGGCTCAGGATCCGGTCGTACACCCGCGCGTAGTCGTCCGGCCCCTTCGCCGCCTTCACCAGCGCGCGGCTCGCCATCAGGATGATGCGCCCGCCCATGCCCTCGATCGTCTCGATCTGCTCCTCGTAAGCACGGATCACCTGGTCGATCGTGACGGGCCCCGTGAGGTCGATCTGCTCGGTCCCGGCGCCGCTCGCGATCAGCGCGCCACCTGCCCCGAAGTCTGGCCGCGACTTCGCCGCTTCGAGCGATCGGCGGATCAGCTCCTTCGCGCCGCTCCAGTCGAGCCCCATCCCGCGCTGCGCCGTATCCATCGCCTCCGCGACCCCGAACCCGAGATCCCAGAGATAGTGACGGAACGCGATCGTGCGCTCCCAATCAACCGCCGTGTCGAGCCACGGATCGTTGTCGGCGAGGGGATTGGCCACCACGTGCGCCGCTGCGAATGCGATCCGCTGGTTTTTCCCCTCCCCCCTTGCGGGGGAGGTGGCGCGTCCTGCGACAGCGGGCCGGTCCGACAGCGCCGGTGGCGTGGCAAGTGGCGCATTCTTGATGGTGTAAGCGGAGAGCGTGCCGCCCGCGACCGGCAGGTTGATCGACTTCACGCAATGAGCTCCTTGACCGAAGGCAGATCGATCCAGCGGCGCTCTTCCCAGCTCTTCAGCGCGGACTCGACGAGTTGTAGCCCCTTCACGCCTTCCGACAGATCGTACTTCCACGCCGCACCTTCCGCGACATGCCGGATGAAGTCCTCCCACTGGATCTTGAAGCCGTTGTCGTAGACCATCGTGTCGGGAACTTCCTCCCACTGGTCGTTGAACTTCATCGTCTGCGGCACGTCGGGGTTCCAGACGGGACGCGGCGTGTTCACGCGATGCTGCGTATAGCAGCGGCTGAGGCCCGCGACCGCCGAGCCGTGCGTGCCATCCACCTGGAACGTCACGAGATCGTCGCGCTTCACACGCACGCACCAGGACGAGTTGATGTGCGCGACCGCCCCGCCTTCCAGCTCGAACGTCGCGTAAGCCGCATCGTCCGCATCGGCCTGATAGCGCTTGCCCGACTCGTCGATCCGCTCGGGAATATGCACCTTGCCCAGACACGAAACCGACTTCACTTCCCCGAAAAGATTGTCGAGCACGTACCGCCAGTGGCACAGCATATCCAGGATGATGCCGCCGCCTTCCGCCTTCTTGTAGTTCCAGCTCGGCCGCTGGATCGGCTGCAGATCGCCCTCGAACACCCAGTAGCCGAACTCGCCGCGCACCGACAGAACGCGCCCGAAGAAGCCCGCATCGTTCAGCATCTTGATCTTGCGCAGACCCGGCAGGAACAGCTTGTCCTGCACGACGCCGTGCTTGATGCCGCGCGAGCGGGCGAGCTTGGTGATCTTGATCGAGTCCGCCAACGTGTCTGCGATCGGCTTCTCGCAATAGATGTCCTTGCCGGCCTCGATCGCCTTGCCGAGCAGCGCCGTCCGCATCTGCGTCGAGCCGGCATCGAAGAACACCGTATCGTTCTTGTTGGCGAGCGCGGCGTCGAGATCCGTCGTCATCCGCTCGATGCCGTGACGCTTCGCGATCTCTGCGACCTTGTCCTTGTTGCGCCCGACGAGGATCGGGTCCGGCATCACGCGATCACCGTTGGATAGCGCCACGCCCCCCTGCGCCCTGATCTCGCAGATCGAACGCACGAGATGCTGATTGTAGCCCATGCGGCCTGTGATGCCGTGCATGATGAGCCCGAGCCGCCTGGTCGCCATAGCAAGACCTTTCACATGTTGGGGACAAGTCATGTAACTAGTTAGTTACAAATAATTCGGAGCGAACAGCCCTGTCAATAACCCCCGAGATCACGCGCGCCACCTAGCGCCGCAGATAACCCAGCACGACAGCGACCATGTGATCGCCCCAGGCAGAGGTCTCATCGCTGCGGCCAAGGTCGCGACCAAAGATCGTCGACAGAGTCCAGCGATTGGATAGATAGAAGAAACCTACTGACGCAATGGTAATATAGACCCGCACGGGATCCGCGTCGCTTCTGAACTGCTTGCTGACTACTCCCCTTGCGAGCAGATCACGTAGCGTCTCGACAAACGGAGAATGCAATTTGAATATGCGGGCTGACCGCTTCAGATGCTTCGCACGCATCAGGTTCTCCGTATTCAGCAGGCTCAGGAATTCCGGATGCTCAAGGTAGTATTCCCAAGTGAAACGGCACAACTCACGAATACCATCCAGGGGATCACGGCTGGACAACTGTAGTTTCCCCTCTGCTGTGCGGATGTTGAAATAGGCACCCTCCAGGACGGCCAGATACAGCGCCTCCTTGCCACCAAAGTAATAATAGAGACTACGCTTGTTTGCCCCGGCCCGCCGCGCGATCTCGTCGATCCGTGCGCCGCCATAGCCCTTCTCTGTGAATTCTTTCACCGCGGCTTCAAGGATCGCAGCGCTCGTCCGTTCCGGGTTCCGCTCTCCCCCGACTTTCTTCGCCGCCTTCGCCGGCTTCTTGCCGCGAACAACCTCCACTCGCCCAGACGTGGGGCGAGCCCGAAACTTGTCTACTTTTCGATCCTGCATCCGCCGCATCCACCGGAAACCAATTCCGGCGACTGGTATAGATATTGACAAGCGCCGTCCATACCGCACCGCCTCCCTTGGATGTAACTAGATAGTGATTTAACATCGTCATCCGCAAGGCTCCCTCTAGTCGCAAAATTTCAACTCGCAAGAAGCGCATGTCCCGGCAGGCCAGGCTGCGTCAAAAGGAGACGACCGCACGAACACGAGGAGGTTCGCCGGCATACATCACCCACTTGCTATCCGGCACCACTCGATGAACGGCGAAAACCGCCACGCAGAAGCTGAAGCACGTTGGTACAGCCAAAGATTGTTGGGTATTGGTGCCGGCTTCTGTTGTCGCGACAGGTGCGCTGCTAGGCCTCCTCCTGCCGTCCACAAACCAGTTCGACAGCCCCGCCATTTTGCTTGTACCGTGGGAAGCTGCGGTGGCATTTGTTGGGTCCTCGACGGACTGAGTGGGTGCGTTCAGGGCTGCTGAGTGGTCGGAGGGCTGCTTGATCCTGATGGCAGAGCGATACGCCGACGGGGCGGGCGGCGGTCAAGGACGCGCACTT
>CANJPN010000059.1 GCA_947475855.1 Bradyrhizobiaceae bacterium | reverse complement strand
TTCCTTATTTCCTGCGTGCGTACTTCGCGTTCAAGATGGGGCTGCCGTTCGGCTATGCGAAGTGCACGCGTGGCGGGGCGGGGCAACCGCCGAAGTGCTACGAATGGTGGAACATCCAGAACGAGGATGTGCGCAATCTGCCGCCGCCGAAGCCGCCGAAGCCTGTTGCTACTTCAGCATTTAACGGCTTCTTCGGGCAGGGACAAAAACCTGTCACGAAGGCTGTGGCAGAGGCGAAGCCGCCGCGTGTACCGCCACGTCCGCCGGGGCTGGCGCAGGGTTTCGGGCACTATCTGAAATATGCGATCGCGGAGAGCGTGCATTCCGGCTCGGGGCGAACGGCGGCACGTGACGACAACACGGACTATTATCCGATCCCTTTGAGCCAGGACGATCTGCGTCCGGGCGTTGTGTATGCGGATCCCTATGGGCACCTTCTGGTGCTGACGAAGCGGGTCGCTCAGACAGACGGTGCGGCGGGTGTGTTCCTTGCGGTCGATGCGCAGCCGGACGGTACCGTGGCGCGAAAGCGCTTCTGGCGGGGGAATTTCCTGTTCGCTCAGGATGCGGCGCTCGGCAGTCCCGGTTTCAAGCGCTTCCGGCCGGTGGTGCGTGGCAGTGGGGGACTGCGGCGGCTGGCGAACGCGGAAATCGCGAAAGAGGCGAGCTATCGCGATTTCTCCATGGATCAATCGAAGCTGGGGATCGAAGACTTCTACGACAAGATGGACGACCTGATGTCGCCTGCGCCGCTCGATCCGTTGCGTGCGATGCAGGAGGCGATGACGTCGCTGGAAGAGCAGGTGAGAGCGCGCGTCACGTCGGTCGAGAACGGGCGGAAGTACCAGCTCAGCGGTCGCGGCGATGCGAGCATGCCGGATGGTGCGGCGATCTTCGAGACGACCGGTGCGTGGGAGGATTTCGCTACGCCGTCGCGCGATCTGCGGCTGCTGATCGCGATCGATGTGGTGCGCGGATTTCCCGAGCGTGTGGCGCGGCGGCCGGGCCGTTATGCGATGCCGGCGGGCAAGAGCGTTGTCGACGTGAAGGCCGAACTGGCTGGCGTGCTGGCGACGGATCTCGGAGGGCGGAAGTTCTCGTACACGCGCAGCGACGGCTCGCAATGGACGCTGTCGGTGAAGGATGTCATCGACCGTGTGCGCGATCTCGAGATGGCCTACAACGTCAATGATTGCGTCGAGTTGCGTTGGGGTGCGCCGGCCAACAGCGAGGAAGCCGCGACCTGTAAGCGGAGCGCGCCGCAAGCGCAGCGGAGCAAAATGAGCGAATACCGGCCATGGTTCCAGGAACGCCGCCGGCCGCCGCGGACTTGATGCAAGTTCGGCTTTGGAGAGGGTCTGAGACCATCTCTATTCCTGCACGATCAGGTTGTAGGTTGGGTCGAGCACTGCGAGGCCCAACATTGGCTCGGTATGCCGCGCATTGTTGGGCCGCGGCCCGCAGAAGCGGGCCTTGACCCAACCTACGCGGAAAGCTTTCGAGGTGTTGTGTGGTGTCAGACCCGGAGGGTCTGACACCTCTATCATCACTGCACGATCAGCTTCAGTTCTTCGACGAAGGGGCGGACTTTCGTCATTTGTTCGCGCACGAGCTTGCCCAACTCGGCGGGCGTGGAGCCGACAGCGTCGGCGCCGACGTCGGACGTGCGCTTCTTGATGTCGGCATCGGTGGCCGCAGTTTTGATGGATGCTTGCAGCTTGTTGACGATCGCGTCAGGTGTCTTGGCCGGGGCGAAGTAGCCGTTCCAGCCGCTCAGTTCGAGATTGGGGAAGCCCAGTTCGCGGACCGTGGGAATGTCGGGCAGAAGGGGAATACGTGTGGGCGAGAGCGTCGCCAAGGGTTTCATCGAGCCGGAGCGGATGAACTCGAGCGAAGACGACAACTGGTCGCCGCCCATGTGGATACGGCCGGCGACGAGTTCCTGCACCATCGGCGCGGCGCCTCGATACGGCACGTGGTCGAGCTTGATGCCGGCGTCGCGTTTGAGCAACTCGCCGGCGAGATTCATCGTGCTGCCGGCGCCGGTCGAACCGTAGAACATCGGTTCTTTCGCCGCCTTCGCGAGGGCCGCGAACTGCTTGAGGTCCTTGGCCTCGATCTTGGTACTCGCGAGGATCACCATCGGCACGTTCGCGGCGAGCGATACCGGCGCAAAGCTGTCGAGGTCGTGCTTGGCGCGGCCGGCGAACTGCAGCGAGGCTGTCGTGGTGGAGAAGGTCAGGTTGTGAAAGAGGAGCGTGTAGCCGTCGGGTTCGGCGCGCGCGACCGTTTCCGCGCCGACCGATCCGCCGGCGCCGCCCATGTTCTCGACGATGAAGGGCTGTCCGAGATCGGCCTGGAGCTTCTGTCCGAACAGGCGGGCGAGCATGTCGGTGGTGCCGCCTGCGGGAAAGGGTACGACGACGCGGACCTGCTTGGTGGGATAGGCCGCCTGCGCCAGGGCCCCGCCGCCTGCAGCGATGGCGATCATTGCGGTACCGGCAAGCAAAGCGGCGGTGCGCGACATGAGCATGGTGCTTCTCTCCCTATAGCGTGTGTTTTTTTGCGGTTCCGTGAATTCTGATACGGCAGGCCGCGATGCGCAAGGCGGATCGAATCCGCGGGACATCGGCCTGGTTCTGCGGTATCGCGTCGGATAGAGGGTCTGGCCGTTTGCTGGGGGTAGGTCATGGCGAATTTGGATGCCGGGCGGAGTATCCCGCGCATTTCCGGGGCTGCGCGCGTCATCGAGTACGTGTTCGGGCGCAACGCGCTGATCGGTCTAGCTTCGGCGATGCTGCTGCTGATTTCGGGATATGCCACGTGGGCTGGCATGCACGACTTCATCGTCGGCGTGTCGAGTTCCAGTGCGCAGGGCAGGACGGCGCCGGGCGGAATCAATGTCAGTCATGACAATCTGGTCGTGTGGATCGTCATTGCGCTGACGTTCCTGATGTGGCTGGCGCTTCGCGAGAGTTTCGGCTCGGGGCGGACGTGGAAAGAGCGGCTCATTACGTTTCCGCTCTATGTATTCCTGGCGCTCTGGTCGATCGGTTTTGGGTACGGGTTCTGGTGGTCGCTGATCGCAGGGCAGGAAGCGACACGCTCCGGCATCGCGGGTCTGCAGGAGGATGCGCGCGATGCCGGCAGTACGATCTCCGCGCGGATCAATGCGGTCAAGTTGCAGATCGACAGCGTGGTGAGCTGGTCCGACGGGCAGATGTCGCGCGAGGAGACGAGCGGGGGAAGCTGCGGTGTCGCTTCGGGGGCTGGGCGCGGACCGCTCTACAATGCGCGTCGCAGCGTTCGCGATTCCATCACGACGCTGCGCGACGGTGTGACGAAGTCCTGGATCGTTCCCACGCAGGAAGAGTTGAAATCGCTTCAGGACGCGGCTGCACTGCCGGAAGACGGTACCGTCGAGGAACGGCAGCGGAGGTTCGAGGCGCGCGCTTCGGATATTCGGGGCAAGTCTCGCTCGCTCGCTGACAGGTCCAATGCCCTCGGCAAGACGACGGCGACGGAGATGCGGGCGCTCGCGGCGGCGGTGTCGATCCAACCGAATGCGCAAGGTTTCTCCTGCTACGACCCGACGTTGGCGCAGCGGCTTCGTCAAGCGGCGGAACAGGCCGATCAGCCGGCGACGCTCCGTTTGCGCGATGCGGCGTTCAACGAGGGGCCTGCCGGCACTGCGAATGCGATCAAGAATCTTTGGCAGAATATGGGGACTTATACGGTCAGCCTTGTGCGCTACGTGTTCAGCGGCGGCACGTCCGTCGATGCCGTTGCCGGAGGGCAGCCGATCGGCGGCCGGGACATGATCGCGCTACTCGCCACTATCGGTATCGATCTGGGGTTGTTCGTGCTTGCGCTGCTCGATCCGCCAAAGACGCGGCCGGAGCGTTGGGATGGTCTGCGACACGAAGCTGAGAACATCCATCAGGTTTCCGAGCAGACGAAGAAGCAGATCCGTGAGGCTATCGAGACCGCGATCTCGCGCAACAAGGACATTACGCTCGAATGGGTGCACGGGCACTTCATCCATCACGGCGGGGCTTCTTATTACATCATTCCAAACCTGTTCCGAGTCGATCCGGCCAAGCCGGGGGAGCAACCGAAGGCGGTCGCGATGAACCAGCTCGCGGGCGTGTTCTCGGACATGAAGCTGATCCGGGTGATGGGCGAGAAGGAATTGAAGGAGGCGGGCAAGGAAGAGGCACGTGCGAGCTTCACCGATCTCAACGCCTACAAAGAGCAGTTCCGCGAGAAGGAGAAGAAAGAGGGAAGGCCGGTGCGGGAGCTGCGCGAGGACGAGAAGAAGCGCATCCGCAATCACGGGCTGTTTTCGAAGGCTGAGCGGGCGCTCAGCATCGCGGGCTGGAGCGAGCGGGCGAAGAGCGACGTGGAAGTGTTCCGCATCGTCGATGTCGAAGGTTTGACGCCGCTGCTCGACGTGCTGACCGATCCGCCGGGGAAGCGCAAAGAGGCGCCGGTGGTCGCAGAGCCGGCCGCGAAGCCTCTCGCGATCGCGCCTCCATCTGGAACGCCGACGTGAGATCGAAGGAGGCTCGTTGATGACACAGGAAACGCCGAGCGGTTTCACGGTTTCGATCGCCGATGGTGTGCAGACGCTGCGTCTGACGCGGGCTTCTAAGAAGAACGCGCTGACGTCTGTGATGTATGCGGGGCTGCGTGAGGCGCTTGTTGACGGCGATGCTCGGGGAGATGTGGCGGCGCATCTGCTGCTGGGTTCAGGCGGATCGTTCTCGGCGGGAAGCGATGTCGCGGAGTTCGCCGAGCGGGCCAAGGGGCGGGCCGATCTGTCGGGGCCGATCCTGGAGTTCATCCGGCAGTTGCCGCTGGTGCAGAAGCCTCTGATTACGGCGGTCGATGGGCTCGCGGTGGGGGTGGGCACGACGCTCTTGTTTCACTGCGATCTCGTCTATGCGACGACGGCCTCGACGTTCCGGACGCCGTTCCTCGATCTCGGGCTTGTGCCGGAAGCGGGATCGAGCCTGCTCGCGCCGCAGCGGATGGGATATGCGCGCGCGTTTGAACTGCTGGCGCTGGGCGAGACGTTCAGCGCGGAGCGGGCGATAGCGGCCGGGTTCGTCAACGCGGTCGTGCCGGCGGACGAGATCGAGGCGGTGGCGCGGAAAGCTGCTGTACGATTGGCGCGGAAGCCACCGGAGGCGTTGGCGTTGTGCCGCCGATTGATGCGCGGTGAAACAGATGCGGTTCGCCGCCAGATCGAGGACGAGGCGCGGATTTTCGCCGAGCGGCTGTCGTCGCCGGAAGCGCGAGAAGCGTTCGCTGCGTTCCTGGAAAAGCGGGCTCCCGATTTTGCGAAGCTCAAGTAGGCATCCGATTACCCATGTTTCTCCGCCGCCGGGTCAAAAACAAAGAAGTCGTCCCGGGGCTTGTCCCCGGGATCCAGTGTGCCGCTACTCACAGGTCGGCGATCGTGGCAGTCTTGATCCCGGTGACGAGCACCGGGATGACAAGCAGTCGCAGTTCCCGCTGACTTACCGGGGTAGTCACGAGTAGGCGTGAGCGGCTGAATTCGGCCACAGGTTGCGGTAGATAACGTTTATCGTTAGTTCCGGGCCGAAAGAACCCACATGACGTTTCGCTCCATGGCGCTGGTATTGTTCTGCCTGCTGCAACTTGGGTTGCCGCAAGCCAAGGCGGCTTCGCAGGTCGATGCTTTGGCGCGTGCACTTGAAGTTTTGAAGGCGCAGCCGGCTCTCACAAAGGGACCTGCGCTTGCAGCGGATGTCAGTCCGGAAGGGCACTGGACCTTTGTCAATCCTGCGGGCGAGCGCTTCACCTCGGCTTCGCCCGACGAGTTGAAACGGGTGGTGCCGACGCTGGCGGCTGAAGCGGCGAAGCCCGGCGTGCGCTTGGTGCTGATCGTCACCGAGGATGCCGTGTTTCGACAGCGTCAACACTTACTGTCGTTGCCGTTGGCCGCGGAACGCCGGACTGACCTAATGATCGCGGTCGACAACGAGGCATATCCGATCCTGCGCCGGGGCGATCGCGGCAAGGAACAACTCGCGGCTGAGATCAGGCCGAGCCTGCTGATCGAGCTGACAGAGCGGCGTTTGTTCGACGAAGCGGTTTGGCAGCTCGCGCATCCGTTGAAGCGGTCGCAGATCCGTGTGCTGGCGGTGGAGCCGGGTGGGCCGGAGCAAGTATCGGCATCGCCGCGGCTCGATCCGCAGACGAAGCGGGCACTGACCGATCAGGTTTCGCCGGCGGGTCTGGAGGGCGCGTTGCGTTCGCTCGCGCGGCAGACGGTGCTGATCACGGCGCGGCGGGACGGCGATCTGCTGGCGTTCCGGCCGTCGAGCGGGCTCGAACACACGAGGCCGTTGAAGGATGTGCTTGCGGCGGCCGAGGCGGCGGACGTCAATCTCGTGATCCTCCAATCTACCAACCCGCGGCAGCCCGGTGCGCGGAGCTGGTGGTGGGGAAGCATCTCGGTCGGTCGGCTCGACGATGCGCTTGGGCGCGATCATCTCGCCGACTTTCTCAACGCGATAGCAAGTCCGCAAGGTAAGCTGATGGTGTCGGCGGAGAGCGACGTTGCAGGGCGTATCCGGCTGTCGGCGCGGCCGCTGAAGGACGAGAGTTCGCCCCGGACCGGCATCGGCGACGCGCTGAGCGAGCTTGCTTCGAACATCGTGGGGCAGGTGGTGGTGAGCGGCGTCGAGGCGAGCCTTCGCGATCGGGTGCGGGAGACGGAACTCGACCGGCGCGTGGTGCCATGGGTGCCGTCGCTGGTGCAGTGGGTTTATGCGGCGTTGCTCGTTCTCGGGCTCGCGGGGCAAGGGATTGCGAGCCGCTGGTGGGCGCGGATCTGGCCGCCGGAAACCCGCGAGAACTACGGCGGCGCGTTCGGCTACATGGCGGCTCGGGGGGTACGAAGTGTCGTCTATATGGTGCTGTTCATGCCGCTCGTAGCGATGGCGAGTGCGCCGATCGCGGCGATGCGTCTGCTGGCCGGGCGGGCGAAGGACGAGCCGGTGCCAGCATCGGTGGCTTGAAGTCGGACCGGTGAAGTTCACCGGCCTTTGAGATAGCGGTATGCGGCCTTTACGTCGGTGGCGATCCATTCGTTGTAGCGCTGCAGGCCGGCGAATTCCGGAATTCGGACCTCGCGTGTCGCGGCCTCTTCCGAGAGACCGGATTTGATGGCGTTCTCGACGCCTGCGCGCAACGCCACGAACATATCGCGGAAGCGCTTTACCTCTGTGAGGTCGGTCGGCGGGCCGTGGCCGGGAATGACGACGTCGATGTCGAGCTTCATGACCTCGCCGAGCCGGTCGATCCAGCCGTTGAGGTCGCAATCGCCCATCCAGGGAAAGCGGCGATAGAACAGCAGGTCGCCGAGGAAGATCACCTTGCGCTTGACGAAGTGGACGGTGATGTCACCATCGCAGTGGGCCGGGCCTCGATAGCGCAGGCGGACGGTGTCGCCGGGCACGTGGAACTCGAAGGTGTCAGCGAACGTCTCGGTCGGCGGCGCGATCACCATCGTGTCGTAGTCGGGCAAGCCGATGCGGCTGCGGAACCACGCCTGTCCTGGATCGTCCTCGGGCACGAGCTCGAACAGGTTCTGGCCGAACAGGAGCTTGGCCTTGGTGGCGTAGTCCGTCAGCGTCCAGTACTTCCCGGGCTTGGGGCCGAGGCTCGCGTTCAGTGCGGCCAGCGTCTTGTCATGCGCGATGATCGGAATGTCGGCGAACATGATGTTGCCGGCGGTGTGGTCGAGGTGGCAGTGGGTGTCGATCAGCTTGACGACAGGGCGGCCGGTCGCCTGGGTCAGCGCGCCGCGGAACATCTGTGCGAGGCGGGGATATTGTTGGGCGTCGATGGCAACGAGGCCGTCGGCAGTTTCAAACGCGCCTGCGTTGCTGTCGCCAGCCGCGCCGATCCAAGCGTATACGCCATCAGCGACCTGGCGCAGTTCTGGTTGGGGATCCATGCGGTTGCTTATTCTTTCGATGTGGTGGATGCGTTCGCGAGCATAGCTCAATCGCTGGAGAAGCCGGTAGCCTTGACGATCTTGGCCCAGCGAACGGTCTGCTCGGCGATGCTTTTGGCGAAGGCCGGTCCGGTTTCACCGCTGACGATGTAGCCTTGCTCCTCGAGTTTGCGGCGGATAGCGGGATCGGTGTGCGCGACAATGGCAGATTTCTCGAATTGGGCGACCATATCGGCGGGCGTGCCTGTCTTCAGGAGCAGCCCGAACCACGGTGTTGCCGCGAGATCGGGATGGCCGACGTCGGAAAACGAACGCAGGTCGGGGAGGAGCGGGGAGCGCTTGTTGCCGCTCAGTACGAGGGCGTGAAGCAATTGTGCGCGGGCAGGCTCGACGAGGCCCTGCAACTGCGTAAACCCGAATTTCACATGCCCGGCGAGAAGGTCGATCATTTGAGGTGCGCTGCCCTTGTAAGGGACCTGGCTGTATTCCAGCCCGAAGCGCTCAGCGACTTGGAAGCCGAGGAAATGTGAGGCAGTGCCAGGGCCGTAGTTCGCGTAGACCAGCTTGCCGTTGTTGGCTTTAACGTAAGCGACCCATTCCTCGAATGTGCGCACGGGCATGCTTGGGTGCACAGCAAGTGCCAGCAGGGTTTCAATGCCCTTTATGACGGGAATGAAGTCGGCGGTCTTCCAGCGCAGGCTCTTGTAGGAAGCCGGGTTGATTTCGAGCAGTGATTGTGTCCCGACGAGCACCGTGGTTCCGTCGGCAGCACTGTCGACAACATGCTGGGCTGCGATGTTACCGTTCGCGCCGGCCCGGGCTTCGACGATGATCGGCCGCTTGAGGGCAACGGACATCGGTTCGGACACGATGCGGGCGTATACGTCGATGGCGCCACCGGCTGCTGCGGAGACGATGAAGCGTATTGGTGGTTGGTTGGCGCTTTGGGCGTGGGCGTGCCGCGTAGCGACGAGCGGGGACAGTGCGAGGGCCAGGGCCGCTGCGCAGACGAGCCACTGCGGCAATTTCTGCATCTTTCACCTCTGTCGTTCGTTGCGTTTGCCGGGAGGAGAGCAGAAACCGTCCGCAGCTATTGCTTCTTCGTGCCCAGAACCTTGGCGTATTCAGCGACGGCCGCGCGCTCTTTCTCGATGGCCGCGGCGAACTCTGCGGGAGTGGAAGTGCGAACGGCAATTCCAGCGGCTGCGAGTTTGCGCGTGATTTCGGTGTCGGTGCCGGCCCAGCGGACATCGGCCGAGATCTTGTCAACGAGTGCAGCGGGTGTGTCGCGGTTCGCAAAGAACCCGCCGAATGCGCCGAAGCTCCACGCGGGCGCGCCTGCCTGATCGACAGTCGGGAGATCGGGTAGTTGCGGCATGCGTTTATCGCTGGTTACGGCGAGGAGCTTGATCTTGCCGGTCTGGAGTTGCGGCGACGCGGTCTGCAGCGACGTCACCGTCATCTGGATGCGGCTTTCCGCGAGGTCGTTCACGGCTTGGGTAAAGTCGCGGTAGGGCACCTGCACCATCTCGAGGCCGGACGATTTCAGAAAGCCAGCAGTCATGAAGTAGGTAACGCCGGGGCTCGCGACCCAGTTCATCTTGCCCGGTTCGGCTTTCGATCTGGCGATCAGGTCCGAGAGCTTGTCGAGTTTCAGGGCGGTGGGCACCGCGATCACGATGTAGATCTCGCTTCCCATCGATACGGGCAGCATGTCTTTGGCCGGATCGTATGGCAGCTTCTCGTAGGTGTAGGGGTTGACCGTGATCGGGTTGGGCGCGGAATAGAGGATCGTGTGGTCCTCCTTGGCCTGCGCGAATGCGCCGACCGCGATGTTGCTGTCGGCGCCCGGGCGGTTCTCTACCACGACCGCTTGTCCCCAGCGTTGGGAGAGCTTGTCGGCGAACAGGCGCGCCGTGACGTCGGTTGCGCTGCCTGGACCGAAGGGGACGAGAAGACGAACGCGGCCCGTTGGCCATGATTGCGCAATGGCGCTGCTGTCGACCGCTGCCAGGAGCGATGTCGCGATCCCGAGCCCCATTGCGATCGTGCGCATGGCATCCCTCCCCTGCCCTTGTGCCGATTTCCAGCTTCAGCAGAGCTGACCATGAGGCCGGGAGAAAAACAATACGGCGCTTGGATCGCGGGGTGCTGAATATCAATGAATGAAGTTCATGGCCGGTTTAGGCGAGCCATAGAGGCTGCCAGGCGAGAGTGCCTGATCGGAACGTCATTCACCGGCGTATGCTTCTGTGCTGGTGACTTTGCAGGAGCGTCTTCCATGAACCGTTACGTCAAGCTGGCGATTTTCATCGCGCTCGTTGCTGGGGTTGCTTTGACGGGAGGGCAGTTTTTGCCCGGGGGGTGGTACGCCGGGCTCGCGAAGCCGGCTTGGACGCCACCTAACTGGCTGTTCGGGCCGGTGTGGAGCGTGCTCTATCTGATGATCGCCGTCGCGGGATGGTTGGTGTGGGACAGCGAGGCGCCACGGTCCGCGCGGTGGCTCTGGGGCGCTCAGCTCGTGCTCAACGGCGTGTGGTCACCGATCATGTTCGGCATGCACAACATCACTCTGGCGCTGGTTGTGATCGTGCTGATGTGGCTGGCGATCGCCGCCTTTATCGCGACGACGTGGCGGCCGGTGCGGACGGCGGCGCTGCTGTTCGTGCCGTATCTGGCGTGGGTCAGCTATGCCACGGCGCTGAACTTCGCGTTGTGGCGGCTGAATTGACCGAACGAGGTCAGCTGCGTCATTGAATTCGGCTTAGGCGGCGAGACAGCACTTCTTGTGCTTCTTGCCGGAGCCGCAGGGGCAGGGATCGTTGCGGCCGATCTTAGGGCCATTGCGGACCTGCGTTACGACGGGCGCGAAGTGATGGTCGTGATTGCAGTTCGGGCCGTGGACGTGACCGTGATGGTCGTGTCCGTGGTCATGATCGTGGTCGCAATCGGGGCCATGCACGTGCGGGGCCGCGGCGGGCTTGTTGGCAGTTGAGCTGTCGGTCATGCTTCGATTCCGGTTCGAGGCTCGGGTTTTTCGAGGCATAGCAGAACTGTTGGCGCTTCCCAAGGGTCTGAAATGGCCAAAATCCGGGTGGCAAATCCAGCTCCGCGACCTGGGGGAGATTGCGTTCGGGGCCGCGATCCCATAGGCCGTCAGTCAAACGCGGCGCTCGCGTGGGCCAAAGCCATTCGCAGGGCGTGTGCGATCCCAATTCGTTCTCTCAGCGCGGCGGTACCGCTTCCATGACCGACACCGTACTCATCATCGATTTCGGCAGCCAGGTGACGCAGCTCATCGCGCGGCGTGTGCGCGAGGCCGGCGTCTACTCCGAGATCGTTCCGTTCAACCGGGCCGAAGGGGCGCGGGAGCGACTGGCCCCGAAGGCCGTGATCCTGTCGGGCGGGCCGGCAAGCGTGACCACGAGCGAAAGCCCACGCGCGCCCGCTTGGGTGTTCGCGTCGGGCTTGCCGATCCTGTCGATCTGCTATGGACAGCAGACCACGGCGGTGCAGCTCGGCGGCGAGGTCGAGGGTGGGCACGCGGCGGAGTTCGGCCGCGCCGAGATCGAGATCAAGGAACCTTCGGCGCTGTTCGATGGCGTCTGGCAGATCGGCAAGCGCTATCCCGTCTGGATGAGCCACGGCGACCGCGTCACGCGGCTGCCTGAAGGTTTCACGGTCAAGGCGGTCAGCGAGAACGCGCCGTTCGCCATCGCGAGCGACGAGAAGCGCCGCATCTACACGACCATGTTCCATCCGGAAGTGGTGCACACGCCCGACGGCGCGAAGCTGATCTCGAACTTCGTGCACAAGATTGCGGGTCTTCCCGGCGACTGGACGATGGCGCACTTCCGCACGAGCGAGATCGAGAAGATCCGCGCGCAGGTCGGGAAGGGGCGCGTCATCTGCGGGTTGTCAGGCGGGGTCGACTCGGCGGTGGCGGCCAAGCTGATCCACGAGGCGATCGGCGAGCAACTGACCTGCATTTTCGTCGATCACGGGCTGATGCGGCTCAGGGAGGCGGACGAGGTCGTGTCGCTGTTCCGCGGCTCGTTCAACATTCCGCTGGTGCACGTCGATGCGGCCGACACGTTCCTCGGGCAGTTGGCGGGGGTTTCGGACCCGGAGCAGAAGCGCAAGATCATCGGGCGGCTGTTCATCGAGACGTTCGAGGCGGAAGCGAAGAAGATCGGCGGTGCGCAGTTCCTGGCGCAGGGAACGCTCTATCCCGATGTGATCGAGAGCGTTTCGTTCACGGGCGGGCCGTCGGTGACGATCAAGTCGCATCACAACGTCGGCGGGTTGCCGGAGCGGATGAACCTGAAGCTCGTGGAGCCGTTGCGCGAACTGTTCAAGGACGAGGTGCGGGTGCTCGGACGTGAGCTCGGCCTGCCGCAGGCGTTCGTCGGGCGGCATCCGTTTCCGGGGCCGGGGCTTGCGATCCGAGTGCCCGGTGCGATCGACAAGGAGAAGCTCGACATTCTGCGCAAGGCCGATGCGATCTACATCGAGGAGATCCGCAACGCCGGCCTCTACGACACGATCTGGCAGGCGTTCGCGGTGCTGCTACCGGTGCGGACGGTGGGCGTGATGGGCGATGCGCGCACCTACGACAGCGTCTGCGCGTTGCGCGCGGTGACCTCGACGGACGGCATGACGGCCGACTACTTCCCGTTCGACCACAACGTATTGGGCCGGGCCGCTACCCGCATCATCAACGAGGTGAAGGGCATCAATCGGGTGGTCTACGACGTGACGAGCAAGCCGCCGGGCACGATCGAGTGGGAATGATTGGATCGGGCAGTCCATGGTGAACAACACAGAGCATGCGCGGGTGCGCCGGTTGCGGCGGCGGGCGAACAAGCTGGGCGAGAACGGCTATCGGATCGTGCCGCATCGCATCGGCAGCGGGACGAGCGCGAAAGACGGCTGGCATTTCATCGAGAATGTCACGAACCTGCGCATCGCACCGTCGGTGGGTGTCGATCCGGTGACGCTCGATGTCGTCGAGGAGGCGATCGAGCGGCTCGAAGAAGCAGCGGAGGCCTCGTGAGTGTCATGGCTAAGGTTTCAAACATCACAGTGCACGGCATCAAGGCGTGCGGCACGATGAAGAAGGCGCGGGCCTGGCTCGACGAGCGGGGCGTTGGATATTCGTTCCATGACTATAAAACGGCGGGTGTCGAGCGCTCGACGTTGGAGCGCTGGGTGACCGAAGTCGGCTGGGAGGTGCTGCTAAACCGGGCGGGCACCACGTTCAAGAAGTTGCCCGATGCGAGTAAACATGGGCTCGATGCAGAGAAGGCGATTGCGCTGATGCTTGCGCAGCCGTCGATGATCAAGCGACCGGTCGTGGAGGGGGGCGAGAAGCTGATCGTGGGCTTCAAGCCTGATGTCTATGCGGTGGCGTTCGCGGGGACGTGAGGCGCTAGGACGCTTGACCCAGCCTACGATGGCCTTTTCTCTTGGGCGATCAAGACCAAGTGGAAACCGCTCTACTCTCCGAGAGGGGCAAAGGCCCCGGCTCTCGCTGAGTGCTCGGCCGGGGACGCAGAAAACCTGGTTCGCGCAGCTTCAATCGTACAGCTTGCCTTCGGCGACGCGGACGCACGAGCCGCCGATGCGGACGGTATGCAGCTTACCCTGTTTGATCTCCAGGGAAATCGAGACCTCGCTCGGGCGGCCCATCTGGTAGCCTTGCTCGATGACGCGCTTGTGGGTGCCGTCGGGGGGAGTGTCGTATGTCAGGACGACACCGGCGAACATCACGGCTGCGGAACCGGTCGCGGGGTCCTCGGGTATTCCGACGTCGGGCGCGAACATGCGGGCGTGGAAGTTGGCCGCGTTGTAGAACGTATCGCGGGTGTAAAGGTATGCGCCAACGAGGCCTTGACCGCCGAACGCGGCATCCCAAGCTGGGCGACGGACTTCGGCGCGGGCGATGGCCTCGCGAGAAGCGATCGGAATGAAGGCGAAGCTTGTTCCTGCCGTGAAGCGTGATGGCTTGTGGTTGGCGAAGCCGATCTCATTGGTCATCAAACCTAGGGCGGCGCCGATCTGTTCGACGGAGGCAAGCGCGCCGGCGGGGGTCGGCAGTTTTGGCGCGTCGAATTCGGCGAAGGTCGCCAGGCCTTCCCGCACCCGGACGCCGACGCGAACGAGGCCAATGGTTTCCTCGATGGTGACGAGCTGATCATGATTGCCGGGCAGGCCGGCCAACCTCAGTTCTGTCAATAGCGCCGCGGTGCCGACGGTCGGGTGGCCTGCAAAGGGGACCTCCGACGTGGGTGTGAAGATGCGAATGCGGGCGGAGTGTGCGGGGTTCAGCGGCTTTAAGACGAAGACTGTCTCTGGCAGGTTGAACTCGCGCGCGATGGCTTGCATCTGAGCCGTTTCGAGGCTGTCGGCTTCAAGCACGACGGCAAGCGGATTGCCTGCCAGACGTTGGGTCGTAAACACATCGAGGGTATGATAGGCAAGCGGCATGGTTGCTCTCGATCGGGACTTCAGCTCGGTGGGCTGGACGAGGACGGCGGCGTGCGCCAACGACATGGCCGGGTTCGACGACGCAGGCAAGCGGTTTCCCGTTGACAGGGCATGCGTCCGAACGATAACAGCCTCTCGCAGTCCTTGCTGGAGAAGGCAGGGCTTGCCGTTTGTGCGGCTCAAGCCGTCTGAACGTGCGCATGCCAGTGATGGAGAGGTGCCCGAGTGGCTAAAGGGGACGGACTGTAAATCCGTTGGCTTCGGCCTACGCTGGTTCGAAACCAGCCCTCTCCACCATCGCGCCCAGGCCCTCACGCTGAGCCCGACCCAGCCCGCCGGCTTGTAGTTCTTTCTACGGTCCCCCGTCGACTTCCTGAATGACAGGAGCGGGTCGCTGCTGGCGATTTCGATCTTGACGGGTGACATCCTGACATTGGTGGAGGTCAGTTCTTGTTTTCCGAAGAAAGTTGCCTGTCATTTGTTTGCTTGACTAAGCTTTGAGTTAGCATTTCGGTTTCGGGAGCGATCACTCACTCCTCTCTTTTCTTGTTTAATTTCAATAATAAAACATCTTTCATCGGTTCTGGGGCGTGGGTTCGCTGGTTCGGCGCACGGCAACGAGCAGTGGGAGTTCGACGAGCTGGGGTTGATGTGGCGGCGTGAGGCGAGCATCAACGACGTACCGATCAAGATGTCGGAGCGGAAGTTCCTCTGGCAGTGCGGAATACGGCCAGCGGATTATCCGGGATTGGCGGCGCTGGGGTTCTGACGTGCTGTAGCCGATTAGAATTGATCTAATTACATAAAGTCGCGGTATTCGTTGACGCTTCGGCGCGGGCCGGTCCACCTGTTGGGGTGAAACTTCCGACCAGCGAGCGCGCCATGCCGAACACCGCCTTCGTCGAAGCTGCCGCCATCCTGTTACGGGAGGGGATCGAGGCGATCCTCGTGATCGCGGCCGTCGCTGCCTACATGACGCGCATCGGTGCGGCCGAAAAACTGAAGGCACTTTACGCGGGGGCGGCGGCTGGTGTCGTCGCAAGCCTCGTGATGGCGTGGTTGCTGGAGCGCTTCAACAACGGAGCGCACGACGATCTCGTCGAGGGCATCGTCATCCTGGTTGCCGCGGCGCTGATGTTCTACGTCAGCGGCTGGCTCTACCTGAAGCAGGATCCGCGGGCGTGGCAGGCCTATCTGCGCGAGCGTACCGACAAGGTTGTCGACGGGGGAACGCTGGCGGCTGTCGGTCTCCTGTCGTTTCTGGCGGTGTTTCGCGAAGGCGCTGAAACGGTGCTGTTCCTGCATGCGCTCGCCAAGACGCACGGCGGCTGGAACGCGAGCATGATCGGCGGGCTGGTTGCCGCTGCCGTGGCGCTCGTCGCGGTCTACGTGGCGATCGCGCAGACGACGAAGCGGTTGCCGCTACGGCCGTTCTTCCTCGTCACCTCGGCGTTCCTGTTCGTGATGGGGCTGAAGTTCATCGGAGAGGGGCTGCAGGAATTACAGGAGCAGGCGCTGCTCGGCTTTCATCCGGCGCCGTGGAGCGACATGCTGATCGCGCTGGGGCTCAATGCGAGTTGGGAGGCGCTCGCGATTCAACTCGCGGTTGTCGTGGCGGCCGTCACGAGCGTATATGCGATGCAGCGAAGCCGGGTCGCCGGATGACCCGCGCGACGGTTGGCGCGTGCACGGGCGTGGTGGCGCGCGCAGTGCCTGGGCCGGCCTACACGGCCATCACTTTTCTGGCGCGATGATCGGCTTGGAGATGAAGCGCTGTTTCCAGCGCGGAAGCACGTCTGGATTGACGATGTTCTCCGGCAGCTCACCACGCAAGGCTGCGGCAACGTTCTGAGCGGCCCAGATCGCGCCGGGCTTTATGCCGCTCGCGCGATTACCGCTTACCATATGGGCCGACAACAGAACTTTGTGGCCAAGTCTGCGCAATGGGGATGCCATCGGTAACGGCTCGTCCTCGAAGACATCGAGAGCGGCGCCGGCAATGGTGCCTTTCTCCAAAGCGGCAATGAGCGCTGGCTCGTCGACGACGCCGCCTCGCGCCGCGTTGAGCAGGATGGCCGAGGGTTTCATCATCGCGAGTGTCTTGGCGTTCATCAGGTGGCGCGACGTTTCATTGAGCGTGCAATGGAGGCTGACGACATCGGATGCGCGCAGCAGCGTCTCGAGGTTGGAACGGACGACGCCTGAGAGCGTGAAGCGTGCGATCTCGCAATAGGGATCGTGCGCGAGGATGCGTACGCGCCAAGGCTTCAGCAGTTCGGTGAGGCGGCGGCCGATGCGGCCCAGGCCGACGATGCCGATCGTGATGCCTTCATAGCCGTCCTGCATGCGTGCCCCAATGTAGGTGCCCTGCAGGTCCTCCGTGCGCCATTTGCCGGCTTTCATCGCTTCGTCGCGCTCGCGGACCTTCTTCAGAAGCGCGAGCATCATGGCCATCGAGCCTTCGGCGACGCCG
>CANJPN010000058.1 GCA_947475855.1 Bradyrhizobiaceae bacterium | reverse complement strand
GCAATCCTCCAGTGCGACGACGCCGATGTCGACGTTGCGCTGCTTGAAGATGCGGTTGTTGGTCAGCAGGCCTTCGATGTCGTCGCAGACCTTCAGGAAGGGATCGCAGAAATTGGCGATATCCTGCACGAGCTGGTCGGGCAGATCCTGGTGCACGCCGCCGAAGCGGAAATACTTGGCGTGCATGCGCGAGCCCGAGGCGCGTTCATAGAACACCATGAGCTTCTCGCGTTCCTCGAAGCCCCACAGCGGCGGTGTCAGCGCGCCGACGTCCATCGCCTGCGTCGTGACGTTGAGGAGATGCGACAGGAGGCGGCCGATCTCGGAGTAGAGCACGCGGATGAGCTGCGCGCGACGGGGCACGTCGAGGCCGAGCAGCCGCTCCACCGCGAGGCAGAACGCGTGCTCCTGGTTCATCGGCGCGACGTAATCGAGGCGGTCGAAATAACCGATGTCCTGCAGGTAGGTGCGGGTTTCGAGCAGCTTCTCCGTGCCGCGATGTAACAGGCCGACGTGCGGGTCGACGCGCGTGACGATCTCGCCGTCGAGCTCCAGCACCAGCCGCAGCACGCCGTGCGCGGCCGGATGCTGCGGGCCGAAGTTGATGTTGAACTGGCGGATGTCGGTTTCGGGCACGGTGCGACCTGCGGGTTATGAGCCGATGCCTCGATAGACCTCTGCGAGCGGGATCGCAACCGAGAGAGCGGGGATGTGGATCATCTGGTCGCGCCCTTCGATGGTCAGGGGCTGACCGTCGAATGTGCCGTTGCCGCCTCGCAGCCACACTTGGCAGGCGGGCTCGTCCTGACTAGCGACGACGTGGGCCATGAGCGATGGCAGGTGCGTGTATTCAGCAGGTTTGGCCTCAAGATCGCGTTCGCTGGAGGTTTCGGAGAGGACCTCGACGATTATGATGGGTGACAGTGTCGAGCGGCTCTTTGGCGGAGCGCCAGAAGTTTCGACAACAACATCTGGGAAACGAATCGTTTGTGGGGTTTCGACGCCACGGTCAGACACAGAAACCGACATCTTATCGATGTCCAATTGCCGGCTCAGGATCATTGCGATGCGCAGGGTGATCTTGGCATGCGAAAGGGACGCTCCGGTCATATCCTGGACGATTCGCCCCCTGACGACTTCATGGCGCTGCCCTTCAGGTGCGTCCTCGACGAACCGGTAGAACGTCGCTTTATCGACGATGATGAAAGGGTGGGCAGTCATTGGTCATTTCCAGCATTGCCTTATCGTTTAATCATACAACAAGGGCCGGACCAAAGCATCAAACTGTTTATTGTTTAGCCTTCTCATCGCCCGGCAGCACGTACGTCGTGCCTTCCCAGGGGCTTTCGAAATCGAAGCTGCGGAATTCCTGGTTCAGCTTCACGGGCTCGTAGACAACACGTTTCTGCTCGTCGTCGTAGCGGACCTCGACGTAGCCGGTAAGTGGGAAGTCCTTGCGCAGGGGATAGCCCTGGAAGCCGTAGTCGGTGAGCAGGCGGCGAAGATCGGGGTGGTTGGAAAACAAGATGCCGTACATGTCGTAGGCTTCCCGCTCGAACCAATTGGCGGCCGGAAAAATCTCGATTACCGAGGAGACTGGCGTGTCCTCGTCGGTCGTCAACTTCACTCGGATGCGCTGGTTCTTGCGCAGCGACAGCAGGTGGTAGACGACTTCGAAGCGCTCGGTGCGTTCGGGATAGTCGACGCCGCAGATGTCGATCAGGCACTCGAACTGACACGCGGGGTCGTCGCGCAGTGTCGTCAGGACGTCGATGATCTTGTCGCGAGCCACGGTCAGGGTCAACTCGCCGAATGCGGCGGCCGATCCGACGACTGCCGGGCCCAATTTGGCGATGGCGCCTGCTGCGAATTCGGTATTGAATTCGGTGTTCATGGGCATCAATCCGCGATGAAGAGTTTGGCGCCGGCTTGGGTGCTGGAACGGTGAGGCTCCGCACCGTCGGCGACCTGGTAGCTCATGCCGGGTTTGAGCACGTAAGTCCGGCCATCGGCAAGCTCGGTTGCAAGCTCGCCCTCCAGGCAAAGAAGGATGTGGCCCTTCTCGCACCAGTGGTCGGCGACGTAGCCGGGCGAATACTCGACCATACGGACGCGAACGGCGCCGAACTGTTGCGTGCGCCATATCGCCGATCCCGTTTCTCCGGGATGGGCGGTGGCTGGGACGGCGGACCAATCCGTGGTGCCGAAGGGGATTTCGCTCATTTCCATGAGATGGCCTGAGGCTCGGCTTGTCTTATCCCATGCCCTATCGCTGGATCGTGCCGGTGCGGCGAATCTTCTTCTGCAGCAGCAGGATGCCATAGACCAGCGCTTCTGCGGTGGGCGGGCAGCCGGGCACGTAGATGTCGACGGGAACGATACGGTCGCAGCCGCGAACCACCGCGTAGGAATAGTGATAATAGCCGCCGCCGTTGGCGCAGGAGCCCATCGAGATGACGTAGCGCGGCTCCGGCATCTGGTCGTAGACCTTGCGGAGGGCTGGGGCCATCGTGTTGGTCAACGTGCCTGCCACGATCATCACGTCGGACTGGCGGGGCGAGGCGCGGGGCGCGAAGCCGAATCGCTCGACGTCGTAGCGCGGCATCGAGGCCTGCATCATCTCGACGGCGCAACAGGCGAGGCCGAACGTCATCCACATCAGCGAGCCGGTGCGGGCCCAGTTGATGAGGTCATCCGTGGATGTTACTAAAAAACCTTTGTCGGCCAACTGGTTGTTTATCGCCGTTATGCCACGGTCGGCGGGCGAAGTAACGCCGCCAGCGGAGCCTTCCGGCGCCATCGCGTAGTCAGGGGGAAGGATCAGTCCCATTCGAGGGCTCCCTTCTTCCACTCGTAGATGAAGCCGATGGTGAGGACGCCGAGGAAGGTCATCATCGCCCAGAAACCGTAGAGGCCGGCTTCCTTGAAGGCGGCGGCCCAGGGGAACAGGAACGCGACCTCGAGGTCGAAGATGATGAACAGGATCGCCACGAGATAGAAGCGCACGTCGAACTTCATGCGGGCGTCGTCGAAGGCGGCAAAGCCACACTCGTAAGCGGACACTTTTTCGGGGTCCGGCTTGGAATAGGCGACGATGAACGGGGCGACCAGAAGCGCCAGCCCGATGAACAGGCCGACACCGAGGAAGACAATCAGCGGCAGGTATTCGGCGAGTAGCTTCTGCATGTGCGACCTGTGCTCAGCCCACAACCCAACGGCCCCAGGGGCGACCTGAAGCACGCGATGCTCGCTGGTAGCCCACCCGCGCGGCGAGCGCAACGGTTGCGCCAGCCCCCAAGGTATGAGGTAGAGAAGGAATGGGCGCGCCAAGTGCCGCAGGGTGGTTGGGCATCACGCCAGGGCAGCATCGATCGCGCTATTCAAGACGGGTCGAAAAGGCGATTGAATACGGGGCTGGCGCTGTTGCGCAGCCACCAATGGGAGCAGGCAGGTATGGCGAAGCGGTATCAGGTGGTGATCATCGGTGGCGGGCCGGTGGGCATGGGGCTCTCCATCGAACTCGGCCAGCGCGGGGTATCCTGCCTGCTGATCGAGCGGCGGGTCGGCGCGCATATCGTCCCTAAGGGGCAGAACCTGACATCGCGCACGCTCGAACACTTCTACTACTGGGGTGTCGTCGACCAGATGCGGGCTGCGCGCATCATGCCCAAGGAAGTGCCGTCGAGCGGGGTAACTGGATACAAGACCTTGATGAGCGAGCACTGGTTCGCCATCGACGGTCGCGAAATGACGAATACATATTACTTCCAGGCGAACGACCGGTTGCCGCAATACGAGACCGAGAGGGTGCTGCGTGAGCGGATGGAAGCGCTCGATAGCGTCGACGTGCGCTGGGGGTGGGGGGCGAAGTCGGTATCGCAAGATGCCGGTGGGGTTCGCATCACGGTCGCCAAGGAAGGCAGCGGCGAGACCGAGATCATCGAGGCGGATTACGCGGTCGGTTGTGACGGCGGGCATTCGCTGGTGCGCGAGCAGATCGGGATCGAGCGCGGCGGTTCCGACTACGATCAGCTCATGCTGCTGGCAGTGTTCCGTTCGCGCGAACTGCATGAAATCTTCGGCAAGCGGTTTCCCGTGCGCTCGACTTATCGTGTTCTGACGCCCGAGTGGAAGCGTTACTGGCTGTTCTTCGGGCGGATCGATGTCGGCGAGGGCTGGTTCTTCCACGCGCCGGTCCCCAACGACATCGATCGCAAGACATTCGATGTGCACAGTGTGATCGAGAAGACCGTCGGGACAAGTTTCAAGGCCGATTACGACCACGTCGGATACTGGGATATGCGGGTCGCTGTGGCGGAGCGCTATCAGGTTGGTCGCGTTTTCATCGCTGGCGATGCCGCACATAGTCATCCGCCGTATGGTGGCTATGGCGTGAACAACGGGCTCGAGGATGCGACCAACCTGGGGTGGAAGCTCGCGGCACGTCTGCAGGGCTGGGGCACGGATGCCTTGCTCGCCTCCTACAGCGAGGAACGCCGGCCGGTGTTCAAGGAGACGGCGGACGACTTCATCGAAGGGCGCACCAAGATCGAGGCTGACGTGCTCGAGAACTTCAGTCCGGAGAAGGACTTAGCAGCCTTCAAGGCTGCCTGGTCCGGGCTGACCAATGATGGGAACGCGCGGATCGGAGCGTATGCTCCGCACTACTCGGGTTCGCCTGTCGTGCTAGGGCCACCTGGCGCCAAGTGCAGCGCGCATGGTGAGCATACCTTCGTCGCTAAGGCTGGCCATCATTTGCCGCCGCAGAAGTTGTCGAGCGGGCGTAACGTATTCGAGGAACTCGGCGATGGGTTCGCCCTGCTCGCCTTCGACGCCGACCCGGCTGTGGTTGCCGGGTTCGAGGCGGCGGCAAAGGAGATGGGCGTGCCGCTGAAGACCATTCGCGATACGCTAGGCGGTGGTCGAGAAGCTTACGGGGCGCGGCTGATCCTGGTGCGGCCCGATCAGTATGTGGCGTGGTGTGGGGATGCGGTGCCGATGCCGCCGCGTGCAATTCTGGCAAAGGCCATCGGTCGTTGAAGGCACCATTGGCGTGGTAGAGCCGGGGTGTAGGGCGGAATAGCAGAGCGTATTCCGCCGCCGGTACCGCACCAAGATGGCGGATTACGCGTGGGGTAAGGCGGGAGGGCGAATCGAGCGGGAGTGGCCACGCTAATCCGCCCTACGCGCGGCCATCGTCGTTCCGAGCAGGCGGTCGTAGACGGCGAGGGTATCGTGCTTCATCCGGTCGAGGGTGAAGCGGGTGCGGATGTCGGCGGCCGCACGGTTGCCCATTGCGGTGCGTTGGGCGACGGGCATGGAGAGCGCGGCTTCAAGGGCCGGCACGATCCCTTCTGCGCTGACGGGAACCACCCAGCCGGTGGTGGCGTCGGCAGGTACGGCAGGTTCAGCAAGCACGATTTCCGGAGGCGCGCCGAGGTTCGTCGTGATCACAGGACATCCGACGGCTAGCGCTTCGGCGGCGGCGCGACCGAACGCTTCGGGTTCGGTGGAGGCGACGACGGTGACGTAAGCGAGCGCATAAGCGGCGGCGATGTCGTCGACATGACCAACGAGCTTGATGCGGTCCGCCACGCCGGCAGCCGCTGCACGTGCTTTCAATTCTCGGACGTAGCTTTCGCGGCCCTGCGCGTCCCCGGCCATGACGACAACCGCATTGCTCGCACGGCCGATCGTCGTCAACTGTCCCATCGCGTCGATCAGGATCGTCTGGCCTTTCCAGCCCGTCAGGCGCGCAGCATGCAGCACGACGCGGTCGCCCGGTGTGATACCCCAGGCGGTAGCGAGCTTGGTTTTGCGCTCGACTGAGATTACGGCCTGATCGAAGCGGGCGATGTCCACACCGCGCGGGATCACGGCAATGCGGTCGAGCGGTGTGCGATACCGCGAGCGGACGAGATCGGCGGTGTATTGCGAATTGGCGATCGTCACGTCGCCGCGCGCCATCACCGAGTTATAGAGCCGCTTGAATGGATCCTTCTCGCCGTAGGCGCCGTGGTAAGTCGTCACGAACGGCTTCTTCATACGGCGAGCCGCGATCAGGGCACTCCATGCGGGCGCGCGGCTGCGGGCGTGAAGGAGATCGACTCGTTCGCGCTGGGCGATCTCGACGAGGTGCGCGGCGTTGCGCCAGATGCGCGCGGGGTTCTTGGTGCCGGCGTCGAGCGTGATGATTTCGCCGCCGGCCGAGGTGACCCGCCCTGCCATGCGGCCGCCAGCAGTGACTACGAGTGCGCGGCCACCGGCACGGATCACGGCGTCGGTGATCTCGATGGTGGCGAGTTCGGCGCCGCCGGTGTCGAGGTGCGGGATGATCTGGAGTATGGTGGGGCGCACTTCGGCTCCGGTTTGCCGTGATCAAGACAAGGGGCGTTGCCCCTTGACCCCACCAAGGGCTAGCCCTTGGAACCCACGACTTTATTGATGCACAATCACAAAGCGGGTCCAGGGGCGCGTCCCATAGGCGCTGAGTCAGTCGATTGACGACCCGGTTGTTCGCTGCGTCCTCGGACAAACGTTCCGGCCCAATGGTCGGAGCGTGAGAGCCGGAGTCTTTACCCCTTTCGGAGGTGTAAAGGTGCCGGATAGCCTCGCTTCACTCGGCTTCCGGGAACGCAGGAGTGTCTATCTAAGCGCCTATCGGTTACGTCTCTGGTCTGGGAGTTCGAGGGATGAAACCCCTCGTATAGCCCGCGAGTGCGGTCGTGCAAGTGCCGTGATTTGACAGGAGCAAGTATGGCGGCGAGCGAACCTGAATATATCGAGGTCGGCGGCGGCGCGGCTGCGCGCCGCATCGCTTGTCTGAGCCAGGCCGGGGGCGCGCCGGGGCTGCTGTGGCTGCAGGGCTTCAAGTCGGACATGGTCAGCACGAAAGCGTCGGCGCTGGCTGAATGGGCGGCGGCGAAGAAACTCGCGCTCACGCGATTCGACTACTCGGGCCACGGTCAATCCGGTGGTCGGTTCGAGGACGGCACCCTCGGCCGATGGATCGGCGAGGCACGTGCGGTGTTCGAGCGGTTGACGCACGGTCCGCAGGTGGTGATCGGTTCGAGCATGGGCGGGGCCATCGCGTTGGCTTTGCTCAAACGGCTGATGGTCGAGCATCCCGCGAGCGCCGCGCGCATCAAAGCACTCGTACTGATCGCGCCGGCCTGGGACATGACCGAGGAACTGATGTGGAAGCAGTTTCCCGAGTCGATCAGGCGCGAGGTGATGGAGAAGGGGTTATGGTTGCGGCCGTCGCAGTACGGCGATCCCTATCCGATCACGCGCGGGTTGATCGAAGACGGGCGGCGTCATCTGCTCGGCCAGGAGCGCTGGAACCCCGGTCGGCCGGTCGCGATTCTGCACGGGCGGCTAGATCCGGATGTGCCGTTTTCGCATTCCGAGGCGCTGACCGGAAATCTCGAAGGCGGGTGGACACGCCTCGTCGAAGTTGCTGACGGCGAGCACCGGCTGTCACGGCCGGAGGATATCGCGAGGTTGTTCGAGATGATCGGGAGTGTACTGGAGTGAAATCCTGCAGCCAGAGGGGCAGCGGATTGACTTGAATCATACTGGAGAAGGGCCAGTCACATTTATTGTGACGGGGCCATGACAAACAGACAGCTCACACACATCATCAAGAACCAGCAACCGCTCGTTGCCTCGGTCGAGGAGACGGTGCGGAAAGCTTGTCGCAGAATGCTCGATAGCGGTGCGGGTTCGGTGCTCGCCGTGGACGAGGATGGATGCCTCAGAGGTATCTTCACCGGCCGCGATGCGGTTCGTATGCTCGCAAAGGGCGGCGATATAGCCGGTCTGGCACTTGCCAAGGCGATGACGCGCGACCCCATCACCGTCAATTGCGATCATCGTGCAATCGATGCCTTGAGGGCGATGGACCAGGGCGGGTTCCGGCACGTGCCGGTGCTGAGGGCGGAACGCGTGTGCGGTTGTGTTTCGCGCGGCGACTTCAAAGGTATGGAATTCGAGGCGTTCCACTGGCATCAGCAGGGCAAACCGTCGGCGTCGTCGGCGAACCGGCCGCTAGGCGAGATCGTCAAGGGCCAGAAGCCGATTTGCATGTCCGGCGATGATACGGTTCAGGCTGCCTGCGCGAAGATGTGGAAGCAGAAGCGCGGCGTCGTGTTGGTCTTGGATATCGAAAAGCGACTCAAGGGTGTGTTCACTGGGCGTGACGCATTGCGGGCATTGGCTTGGAATTCGAACGCGGCGGGAGCGCCGCTATCGAAGACGATGACGAAGAACCCGACAACGATCACGCCGGACAAGACGGCCATCGATGCGCTCAGGGCCATGAACGATGGTGGTTTTCGGCACGTGCCGGTGATCGACGGCGATCGCATTCTCGGTGTCGTCGCCCGCGCCGATTTCACGGGCTTCGAGATCGATCGGCTCGAAGTGGAGGAGCACCTGAAGGAGTGCCTCTGGTAGGAGAAGCCGTGATCACCCGTAGTTGCGGTAGCTGAGCGAACCGCACCGTTGCACGCTTTCCGGAGCGGTACGCGCCACCGCGCTACCGCACCCTGCGAGCTGCACTATTGCTGCGGTTCGATGCCCAGCGTCTTGGCCCAGCCGCTCCACCTGATTCGCTCTGATTTTACGTAAGCCTGCATCTCGTCCGCTGACATGGGTTGGCGTGGGATGAGGCCCGCGGTCGACACGCGTTTGCGGAACTCTGGTTCGGCGGTGATCCTGGCCATTTCCGCCACGAGGCGATCTACGACCGGTTTGGGGGTTGCGGAAGGGGCCGCCAGAATATGCCAGGATACAGCTTCGTAGCCGGGCTGTTTCATGGCTTCTGCTACGGTCGGAACATCCGGCATCGACGGGATCCGTGCTGCCGAGGTGATGGCGAGGGCCTTCAGTTTGCCTTCCTGAATGAGGCCGAGCGCGGCGCCCGTTTCCGACATCGACGCCCCAACATGTCCGCCCAGTACATCCGATATGATCTGACCGGAGTTGCGATAGGGAACGTGGTCGGCTTTGAACGTGTGGTCGCGCTTCATGACTTCCATCACGAGATGGGGAAACGAGCCGGTCCCTGAGGTCGCGTAGGTGAGCGGCGCCGCGTCGGTTGCCCTGGCGCGGTCGATCAGTTCGCGAAGCGAATTCACGCCCGACGATGGATTGACGATGAGCACGAACGGAGATGTGAGGTAAATCGAGATCGGCACGAAGTCCTTCTCGTGGTCGTAGTTCACCTTTTTAACGAGCACTTGAGGCGCCGACATCTGAAGCGTGGCTGACACGAGAAGTGTGTGGCCGTCGGGGACAGCCTTAGCGACGTTCTGGGCGGCAAGTGTCAGGGTTGCGCCTGGCTGGTTCTCGACGACGACGGGTTTGCCGAGCGCCTTGGAGAGGCCGTCGGCATACGTTCGCGCGATCGCATCCATGCCGGTGCCGGCGACCAGCGGCACGACGATCGTGATATTCTTGGAAGGATAGTCCTGCGCGTGGGCAGGGCCGCCTGGGATTGCGGCTGCCCCCAGTGCCAATGCGAATGCTGTTGTCGCGAGCGTGCGCATGGGGAAAGTCCACGGCATCGGCTGCCTCCCATTCATCTGGCGCTTTTTGTGGCGCATTCCTAAAGCTTGGCCCTTGGACAAGACATGGCCTCGTGCCTGCCATCTGGGCGAAGGATAGTCTTCTGGAAGTGTATCGCTTGTCTACTGCCGAAGGCGGCGTTTCGCGGCTTCAGCGACGTGCGGCGTCGATGAGGCGCCAGTCGAAGGCGTAGGCGTCGAGCCTGCTGGCGGTCGCCAATTGGCGGCGGAGCTCGGGAGTGGCGTAGTGCGAGAGGTGGGCCATGACCGACTTGATGCCGCCGAAGTCCGCTTCGTGCCACTGGTAGATGTAAGATGCTTCGATGCGGTCCCCCTTCAGGGTGATGCCGCGGGGGTGGTTGATGAAGGCCGCTGCTGCGGTGTCGAGTTGATGGTCCAGGCGCTCTGGGGTGTAAGCCTCGGGCAGCAAATTCGGACAACCGAGCGACATGCAATTGAGCGCGTAATGGATGCGGGGATCGCGAAATTGCGGGCGAAGGATTTTGGTGTCGATGTCGTCGAGGCTCAGAGCCCGGCCTTCGATCGTCGTAATGTTCGCCTTCCAAGGGCCATCGGCTGGTTTGCCCGTGGGGTCGGGAAGCCGGATATCCCGGACCGAGGCGATGGGATACCGGTCAAGGACGAGCTGCAGTGACTTGGCATTATAGAGGTTGATCCAGAACGCCATCTGAGCCTGGGACGGCATCCGGGATGGCACTGCTCGCTCGAGGCTGTCGATATAGGACTTCAGGCGCCCGCGGCCGGCTGCCTTGAATTGCGTGAAGTCGACCCGGTTTATGCCGTCGGGGCGTGGCCTGACATAGTCGCGCAGAAGTGAGGTGAGTACGGAGTGGCTGACGGGAAGGGCTGCCAGCACCGGCGCCGGGCGGCTTGTTTGTGCCAGTGCGGCGGGGGTTGCCAAAATCATACCCGCGAGGAGGGGCGATGCGAGTGAGATGCCGATCTTCGGCGAATTCGGCATGGCTGCAGCTCCCTAGCGACCGTGCCCGGATTGCGATGGTTACGCCTACTTGGGCGCGCCATTCGCGCTTTGAACACAGGTAAAGCTATCGGCCAGTGCTTACCATGCGGTCTGCGAGACGGGGACTTCCGTACCGCCGGGGCACAGATTAGGCCAGCATTAGCCAGGGAACCATCAGCAAAAGCATCAGGAGGAACCAAAACATGGCTGTCTCAGCGTTCGAGTGCGACATCGTGTTCTCCCTCAGTCGCTAAACAGTAACGAATAAAGAACGATGTTCTGATCGTAGACCTGTCGTATGCCATTTTGTAGACACATTTTTGCGAGTAGCCAAGCCAAAATTGCATGTCTTCTTCGCGCTAAGCGCGGGCTACACCACGACGGAGGTTTCATTGTCCGGGGCGATTGCCCGCGATAGCTTCGCTTCAAAGAGGTTCGCCGGAGTTGCGGACCTTCATGTGAAGGGAAGGACGCTATGACCGCGAAAGTCGGTAATGCCTACGAGCAAGATCTCGAGCGGAACCCGGCCAACTACCAGCCGCTGACGCCGCTCACGTTTCTGGAGCGGGCGGCCGTGGTATGGCCCGCGCGGACGGCGATAATCCACGGACGCCAGACCCATACCTATCACGAGCTCTATGCGCGCTGCCGGCGGCTCGGTTCAGCACTTTCCAGATTGGGGATCGGCGTCGGTGATACGGTATCGGTTATGCTGCCTAACATCCCCTCGATGGTTGAGGCGCACTACGGCGTGGCGATGACCGGCGCAGTACTACACTCGATCAACACCCGGTTGGATGCTGCCATCATCGCGTTCATGCTCGATCACGGCGAAACCAAGGTCCTGATTACGGATCGAGAGTTTTCTCCTGTCATGAAATCTGCGCTGGCGTTGGCGAGCGTGAAGCCGCTGGTCATCGACTACGACGACCTCAAGTTTCCGCAGACAGGAGAGCGGCTGGGCGAGATCGACTACGAGGAGTTCGTCGCTGCGGGAGATCCGCAATTCGCGTGGCGGATGCCGGCCGACGAGTGGGAGGCGATCGCGCTCAACTATACCTCGGGGACGACCGGCAACCCGAAGGGTGTCGTCGTGCACCATCGAGGCGCCGCGCTCATGTGCTACGCGAACATCATGGCGTCGGGCATGGGCAAGCATCCGGTTTATCTGTGGACGCTGCCGATGTTTCACTGCAACGGCTGGGGCTTCCCGTGGACCCTTTCCGCCAACGGAGGAACCCACGTCTGCCTTCGCGCGGTGCGTGCCAAGCCGATATTCGATCTGATCGCTGAGCACGAAGTCACGCATATGTGCGGCGCGCCGATTGTCATGTCGACGCTGCTCAATGCGCCGGAAACGGACAAGTGTGCCTTGCCGCATCGTGTGGAATTCGTGACGGCTGGTGCGCCGCCCCCGGAAGCGGTGTTGGCGCGGATGGGTGAAGCTGGGTTCAACGTTACGCACGTCTATGGACTGACGGAGGTTTACGGGCCCTCGGTCGTCAATGAATGGAAGAGCGAGTGGGACGCTCTCGAGAATGCCGAGCAGGCCAAGCTCAAGGCGCGTCAGGGCGTGCGCTATACCGCGCTCGAAGGTCTCACCGTCATGGATCCAGGCACGATGAAGGTCGTACCTGCTGACGGCGAAACGATGGGCGAAGTCATGATGCGCGGCAACATCGTCATGAAAGGCTATTTGAAGAATCCGAAGGCGACGCAGGAGTCGTTCTACGGCGGGTGGTTTCATACGGGCGATCTGGGTGTGCTTTATCCGGACGGGTACATTCAACTCAAGGACCGCTCGAAGGACATCATCATTTCAGGCGGGGAGAATATTTCCTCGATCGAAGTGGAGGACGTTCTGTTCAAGCACCCGGCGGTTGCGCACGCGGCTGTGGTTGCAAAGCCCGACGAGAAATGGGGCGAGACGCCGTGTGCGTTCATCGAGCTCAAGCCGGGGGCTACGGCGACCACAGAAGAGATCATTGCGTGGTGCAAGCAAGGGCTCGCTGCCTACAAGTGTCCGCGCCACATCGTGTTCGCGGAGATCCCGAAAACGTCGACGGGCAAGATCCAGAAGTTCGTGCTGCGTGAGCGTGCCAGGGCTAGCTGAGCATCGAGATCTTGAATCGTCAACGCGCTGCGCCACCAGCGGCTGCCAGCTTGCGCTTTGCGAGCGTTTCCTTGATCTGAGAGACGAGGCGCGCGGCGTCGGCGCGAAAATCCGGGATGCGAAGGGTTGCGGCTTGCCGGCGCCGCAACGGCAGTAAATCGGCCGGGAGTTCGATTTCGGAGGGCATGCGCGTGTCGCCGATCAGGACGGGCACGACCTGGGCTGATCTCGCGAGAGCTGTGCGGATTTCGAGGCGAACGTAATCGTTCTCACTGCCAAGGCGCCGATGTCCGTTGTCGTCTACGGCGTTGGCCCAATCGCTGCCTATCAGCGCGAGGAAAAAATCACAACGATCGATTTGGCTGCGGAGTACCTCGTCGAAGTCGCTGCCCGGCGGGATGTCGTCGGTATCAATGAAGACGTTGTCGTCGCCGAATTGTTCGGAGAGAATTTCGTGCAGCCAGTTCGCTTCGGCTTGTGAATCGCGCCGGCGATAGTTGATGAAGACGCGCAATGGCGGTTCGGCTGAGCGGGCGGGGCGTTGTGGAGGTTGGGCGATCGTGCCCTGTTTTGCGAGCGTTGCGAGTTCCGCGATCAGCCGGGCTTTCGTTGCTGACGACCAGGCGAGGCGGGCGTAGTTCCCTTCCGCGAAAGCCATAGGCTCGTCCTTGCCGTCGATCAGTTCGGCGAGTGCCAGGCTGTTGGCTTCAGCCAAGGGGCGCAGACCGACTTGTCCGATGCCATAGAGGCGATGGAGGACGCGGGCGAGGTCAATGCGACGCTCGTCGGGGACGCGGATCGCCAGAGGGGGAAGTCCCGCGCCGAACCCGAACGGGGCAGCGGATGCAACGCTGCGTTCGCCGTGAATGCCGGCGACGACTTCGGACGTGACGGTCCGATGGCGGAGTTCGAGTGCTTCGAAACCGAAGCGAGCATCTCGCATGTACCAGTGCACGAACATGGCTTTGGGATGCTGGGCGATAAAATCATCCAGCTCAAAAAACATGCTGTACTCGAGGCCCAGCAAAGTTTCCGGCGAGGCTGCGGCGGTTGATAGGCTCAGACCCGCGCGGTCGGCTTCGGCCTTGATCGAGAATATTCGCAAATCGCCGGTGCCGAGATTGCGCAGCGCGATTGCGGCAACGGGCGGCGCGCGATCGTCTCTGCCGCGCCGAAGGCGCTGGAGTGCGTAATGAATGGCATATGAGCGGCCGGGCGAGGCGAACAGGTCGCCTAGACGCTGGAGCATATATGCGTGCTCACGTTCGCGCCGGAGCGTATCTGGCATTTCCGAAGTCCCCCAGCGGCCGAATCATGCCGCGCGACAAGGCGACTGTTTCCCAAACGCGGAGGGCTGCCAAGGGGCTGGCGGGTGAGGACTAGTGGGTTAGTGGATAGTGCTCCGATGCTGAGGCTTGGTTGCCGCGCGTCAGCATTGCACATGAGCCAGTTTGTCGGGGCGCCATGCGCATCCCAGCGCGCGACGGCTACTTCGGGCTGCTGCAGATTGATGTGCAGCCCGAGTGTCAGTTGAAGCCGGTGAAAACTTCGCCGTCGATGGGAAAGTGCTCGCCGGCATCATTCGGACGCGAGCGCGGGTTGCGCGCGCTCACATGTTCGCGGCTGTTGGCCGCCTCAGGTGACGCCAACTCTGCGGACTTCAAAGCGCGACGAGGCAGCACATGTGGCGTCGCACGTTTGGGTCGCACGTTTTGAATGTGCCGGATCAAGCGCGAGCTTGCGAAACGACGACAGTTCATTCCCGCCGTTGCACTCAATCGCGATTCAGGTTCGCGCGATGACGCCGGCACATGCAAGCGCCAGCATGATTCGCTAGCAGCAGCCTCGCGGCGTCACGCGCCATGGGTTCAGGCAACGCGTAGCCGCGACTGCGATCGTGTGGGGGAAGCTCGCTGCGAGATCTGGCCTGCGTCAGTGCTTGGTCGGCGAGGCGAGCCGCTCGATCTCATCCTTGAGCTTGAGCTTCTCGTGCTTCCATTTGTTTATTCGGGTTATGTCGGCAGCGGGGCGCGATCGCTCCTCTGCAATTTTTCTCTCGAGCGTTCGATGCTTCTCGGTCAACTCCGCTACACGCGTATTGAGCGACATCGTGCTTCTCCTTAGAGAGTTGGACGCGGATGTAATGTGACAGATTGATGGGGTTTTGTCGATTCGATCTTGATCTGGAACAGCAAGATATCCCGATCGATTTTGCCGATGTCCGAGCCGTTGCGATGCAAAGCGTCGTTGATGTGGAGGGGGCGCCCGCCGGCTTGAATCCGAGACGGTCCAACAGCGACGGGCATGCGGATCTCGCCAAGGATCGCTTGGGGCTGCCGGCTGGGGCCCAATCGCTATCTCAGCTTCCGGCTCAAGCCGAATGACTGAAGTGATTGCGGTGTCGTCGAACGCACTCTATGGGCGTTGTGGAACGCGCGTACAGCAAAGACCGGGGATCAAAGTATGGGACGGCTCGACGGACGGGTAATTATCGTTACCGGCGGCGCAAAAGGGATTGGGAAGGTTTATTCGGAAGGTCTCGCCAACGAAGGGGCGACCGTCGCGATCGCTGATATCGTGGATGGGGCTGGCCTGGCTGAGGAGATCTGCGTCGCGCACGGTGCTGGACGGGCCGTTGCCATGGCATTCGATGTGAGCAGCGAAACCGATGTTAAGCGGGTCGTCGGCGACGTCATGAAGCGATATGGCCGGATCGACGTTCTGGTGAATAATGCCGCGATGTTTTCGACATTGCAGCCGACGGAGCCTTGGGACATCGACGTCGAGTTGTGGGACCGGGTGATGGCGGTAAATGTCCGCGGTCCGTTTTTGATGGTGAAGCATGTTGCACCCGCAATGATCAAGGCCGGGTATGGCAAGATCATCAACATTGCTTCGGGAACGGCGTATCGCGGCATTCCACATATGGCTCACTACGTGACGTCCAAGGGCGCGATGATCGGTTTCACGCGGGCCCTGGCGCGCGATCTCGGGCCGCGCGGCATCCGTGTCAATACTCTGGCGCCTGGTCTGATCATGAGCGACAGCATCCTTGCGAATACGGAGCACATCGAGGAGATGCGGGATGCTGTGATCGCGGCGAGGTCGATCAAGCGTGACGGCTTGCCGGAGGATCTGATCGGCGCGCTGGTGTTTCTGTCTGGGGCCGAGAGCGATTTCGTGGCGGGGCAAACCCTGGCGGTTTGCGGCGGGACGACGACGACTTGAAAATCGGAATGCGCGGGCTATTCGAAGAGGACAGATTAATACTGGCGATAATGGGGAAGCAGGTCGTTGTCAGTCCGCAATCAGGTTTAGCGGGGCGAGGCGACCGAGGAAGCGTGGCGAGCTGGAGAAGATTGGGTCGGGCTCGCGAAAGGGGCGCTTCTAAACCAGCAAACAGAAATGCGCCGGGGCGAGCCCCGGCGCATTTTCCAATTCAGATTCTGAATATCAGACGCGGAACTTTTCGATATTCGAAATTCCGTCGAGCCAGCGGGGCCGTCTGCCGCGACCGGTCCATGTGAGGCTGGCATCGTCGGGGTGGCGATACTTTACCGCGACGGAGCCCTTGCCACGACCTCCGCGGCGGCCACCGCCGATAACATCGTCGAGGCTCAAGCCTGCTTCTTCAGCCAGAGCGATCATCTTCTGCTTGAGCTCAGCGCGGTCCTTAGTCTGACGGGCAGTGATGGCAGCGTCAATCCGCGTCTTCAGTTCTCGAAGTTCTCTGACGTTCATCTTGTCGAGCAGATTGTCCTTCATTATCGGTATCCTTGGCGAGGTTGGTTGATTTGCGATAGTGAGCAGTCTTGAATGAAATGTTTAATGAAGAACGATTGAAATCCAGACTGGGAGTGAATTTCTTTGGGACCTATTTGGTCCAGTTGATTGCTCTGGTCCCAATAAAGCGGACATTTGTCAAGCCCCTTGTGCGTATTCGGGTGTGGAATTCCCTTTATGCCTAAGATGAGGGGCGGCCGGGGGCTCGCGTTGCCAAGGGGATGATTTGTGTACGGTTGGATTTGCCGGGCCCAATTTCCCTGATCGTTTTGATGTTCGGCTGGAAGCTCGATCGAAGGAGATGGAATTGGGCGCCGTCGTTAATTCGTGGATATTCTACCGTATTGCGCAGCGGGTGAGAATAAGAGTTTTTGGAACGGCCAGTCGATATACATGGTGGCAATGTTACCTGCCGGTTATAGCGATAAGGTTCCAGATTGATTTCGGGGCACCAATTCGTATTGACTGAGCAACCTTATGGGGGGGGTGCCGAAGCATACCTATCCCCTTGCCTCAGGCCGTCCTCTGAACTGACCCATACCACCGACACCGCTTCGTCTCGTCGACCAGCATGCGCATCGTTCGCGGTGGTCGGGCGACGAGGCTTTCGATGACGCGCGCCGCGATCCGGCCGACGCCCTTG
>CANJPN010000057.1 GCA_947475855.1 Bradyrhizobiaceae bacterium | reverse complement strand
AGCCCACAAGGACAAGCCCCCGAGGGGCGCGCAAGTGCGCGTCCTTGACCGCCGCCCGCCCCGTCGGCGTATCGCTCTGCCATCAGGATCAAGCAGCCCTCCGACCACTCAGCAGCCCTGAACGCACCCACTCAGTCCGTCGAGGACCCGTCTATTCCTCTAGCTTTCGCCCAGTCACCGATCGTATCGGCAGGTGATCCGCCCACCTTTGTGGTTGCAGACCACATGCCGATAAGCCGCGACGCATTTTTGCGAGAAATCCCTTCTCTGTCAGCCAACGAAAGCCTTGCGTCTTCGGGCGTGGACGATTGCAGCTCGCACCACAGGACTGGAACTGTTGCGGCCCCTTCGACAAGAACGAGCGTGATGCGGCCATCCTGCGATTTTCTGGCGAACTCGACAGGAAGCCGTGGACCGTCACTATGCCACGGGGATGCGACTGGCAGTTCGCGGGGGGCCCAGACCAAAGAACCCCAGCCAAGGCAGGCAATCGTCATGGGTGGCTCCACGAGTGGCTTGAATCGGTCGGCGCCTACGCTGTGGCCCAAACGTGCGACAGGGCCTCTGCCTGCTGCAGGACGGTCTGCACAGCTGCGTCCTGCAAATCGGGCGGATAGCCGTACTTCTTGAGGATGCCTTTGACGAGCACCCGGATTTTGGCGCGGGCGCTGTCACGATGAATCCAGTCGACGGTGACGTTGCTCTTTACCCGCTTGAGCAACTCATGGGCGATCACGCGTAGCTGGGCATCCCCCATAACTTCTCGGGCGCTCTCATTCTGAGCCAGAGCGTCATAGAATGCGATTTCGTCGTCGGTCAGCCCCTGCTCCTCGCCGCGCTGCTGTGCGGCGCGTATGTCCTTCGCAAGGTCAATTAGCTGTTGGAGCACTTCAACGGTGGTGATCGCGTTGGTGTGGTATCGCGCCATGGCCTCTTCAAGCCGTTCAGAGAACGCCTTGCTCTGCACCACGTTCGTCCGGCCACGCGAGCGGATGTCGTCGTTGAGCAATTTTTTGAGTGCTTCGAGCGCAAGGTTCTTGCGCTCCATGCCCTTCAGTTCGGCCAAGAAATCATCCGAGAGGATGGAGATGTCCGGCGTCTTGAGGCCCGAGGCAGCCAGGATGTCGACGATTTCGGTCGAGATGACAGCGCGCGAGACGATCTGTTGAACCGCGAAATCCCGCTCGGCCCCGGTCTTGCTGCCGCCGCCCGCGCTCTTGATGAGCGCGACGCGAATGATCTGGAAAAAGCCGATCTCGTCGCGGATCTCGCGTGCCTCGTCGCTCGCTGACGCCAAGGCGAAGGCTTTGGACAAAGCAAGCACTGCGTCCATGTATCGACGGTGGGCGCGCTTCTTGGCCTCTTCGGTCTTTTCCTTGGCAGCATCCTGCTGCTGCATTTCCAGAATCCACTCGATCGCGGAGGCCATGCAGATGAGGCGCTGCTGCGGGGTACCTGTGATGCCTTGGCTGTAATCGAAGCCGTGATACATCGCCTTCACGACTTCGTACTTCTCCATGAGGATTGCGACGGCCTCGGCCTCGTCGATGCCGGCCTGCTTCTGGTCGTTCTGGCTGTATTGGCTCAGAGCGTTCTTGAGGTTCTGCGCGAGCCCGATGTAGTCGACGACGAGACCGGCAGGCTTGTCTCGGAATACGCGGTTCACGCGCGCGATGGCCTGCATCAGGCCATGCCCCTGCATTGGCTTGTCGACGTACATCGTGTGCATGCACGGGGCGTCGAATCCCGTCAGCCACATGTCGCGCACCAGCACGAGTTTCAGCGGGTCCTTTGGGTCCTTCACGCGCTTGGCGAGTGCATCACGCCGTGCCTTGTTGCCCACATGGGGCTGCCATTCCTTCGGATCGGACGCCGAGCCCGTCATCACGATCTTGATGGCGCCTGCTAGATCGTCGTCGCTGTGCCAAGCCGGCCGAATCTTGATGATTTCATCGTAGAGCGCGACACAGATACGCCGGCTCATGCAGACGAACATGGCCTTGCCGTCCATCGCAGCGACGCGATCTTCGAAATGCCGGACAAGGTCCTCGGCAATGAGTTTCAACCGCTTCTCGGCACCGACCAGGGCCTCGACCGTCGCCCACTTCTGCTTTAGGCGCTCCTGTTCATCGGCGGCCTCGTCCTCCGTCAGCTCGGCGACTTCGGCGTCGATCTTCGGCTTCTCGCTCTCGTCGAGTTGGATACGCGCAAGCCGGCTCTCGTAGTAGATGGGCACCGTCGCACCATCCTCGACGGCGCGGCTTATGTCGTAGACGTCGATGTACTCGCCGAACACAGCGGGCGTGTTGACGTCTGTCGCCTCGATCGGCGTACCTGTAAAGCCGATGAACGAGGCGTTGGGCAGAGCGTCTCGGAGATACTTGGCGAAGCCGTAGGCGATCTCGCCGGATTTGGCGTCGACCTTGGCCTTGAAGCCGTACTGAGAGCGGTGAGCTTCATCGGCGATGACGATGACGTTCCGGCGGTCGGTCAGCTTCGGATACTGGGTCTGGCCCTTGGGCGGCGAGAACTTCTGGATGGTCGTGAAGACGACGCCCCCGGAGGCGCGTTCGAGCACTTTCTGCAAATCCTCGCGGTCTTCGGCCTGCACCGGGGTTTGCCTGATCAGGTCCTTGCACATGGCGAAGGTGCCGAAGAGCTGGTCGTCGAGATCGTTCCTGTCCGTGATGACGACCAGCGTCGGGTTCTCCATGGACGGATGCTTGATGACCTGGCCGGCATAGAAGGCCATCAGCAGGCTCTTGCCCGAGCCCTGTGTGTGCCAGATCACGCCGACCTTGCGATCACCGCCGGGTCTGGAGGCTTCGATCGTGCGTGCCACGGCGTGCTGCACGGCGTGAAATTGATGATACCCAGCCAGCACCTTGACCAAGCCGTCGGTCTTCTCGCCGAACACGGTGAAGTCGCTGAGGAGCGATAGGAACCGACGCTTCTCGAATACGCCCTCGATTACTGTTGCCAGCTCGGGCCAGCCCTTTGGCGCGATATCGCGCCCGTCTGTCGTCCGCCACGGCATGAAGCGCTCGGAATCGGCGGTCAGCGATCCGACGCGGGCGAGCAGCCCGTCAGACGTGACCAGCAGGCCGTTCGTTCGGAACAGCGACGGGATCTGGTCCTTGTAGGTCTGAAGCTGATTGAAGGCCCCGGCCAAGGTCGCATTCTCGGAGCCAGGATTCTTCAACTCGACGACGGCCAAAGGCATTCCGTTGACGAAGACGATGAGGTCGGGTCGCCGGTTCCGGCCGTTCTCGATCACCGTGAACTGGTTGACGGCCAGCCAGTCGTTCTGGTCGAGGTCGACGAAGTCGATGAGACGGGCAATGTCGGATTTGATGGAACCGTCGGCGGCGGTGAACTGGACTGTCACGCCCTCGGTCAGCAGCTTTTGGATGCGCCTGTTCTCTTCGACGAGAGATGGTGTTTCAGTCTGTATGATCTTGCGTCGCGCATCCTCGCGCGCGCTTTCGGGCAACGCAGGATTGAGACGGGCAATGGCAGCAACGAGCCGGCCCATCAGGATCACATCACCGTAACTCGGGCGTTCCGGCGCAGACCCGTCAGGCGCAATATCCGGCCCAAACGCGACCTGGAACCCCAACTCCTTCAAGAAGGCGAGGCCGGCTTCTTCGACGTGGGATTCCGCAATCGCGCTCATGGGGCTTTCTTTCCGCGCTTCTTGCCTGGCGCTGCCGGCTTCGGAAGGCGGCGAGCTTGCGCCTCGATCTGCTCCAGCTCCGCTATGGCTTCGCGCTCGGCTGCCTCGTTCTCGGCTAGGCGGCGTTTGCCATCAAATGTCTCGTAGCGCTCGTGTGCGATCTGCTCCATGCGCGTATGGGAGATCCGCCCTGCCCCTTGGAGCACTGCACGCTCGTTGAAGGCGACGAAGCGGTCAGTCTGGGCCACCCAGTCGGACATCGTGGTCGTCTGGCGGTTCTTAGCCCGCAGTTCCGCGAACTCAAGGAAGCCAGTCACAAGTCGGTTCAGGGTGTCGACCTCATCCGCTGTCAGGTAGTTCTTGGAGGTCGTGACATCTCCTTTGCGGACGCGCTCGCCTTTCCAGTTTGTGAGCGCCATGTTGGGCTTTGTTGGATCGGCACGCGCGACGATCAGTTCGGCCGCGGTCATTCCGGTCGCGGCGAAGACTAGCTTGTTCTGGATGGTCGCGAAGAACGTCTGCGCGAGGTCGCTGTCTTTGTCGTAATCCGAGCTGGTCTGGGCAAAGAGATCACGGACCTTCTGGTAGAACCGCTTCTCGGACGACCGAATATCGCGGATGCGTTCGAGCAATTCGTCGAAGTAGTCCCAGCCTGCCGGCTCTTTCAGGCGTTCGTCGTTCATGACGAAGCCCTTGACCAGGTACTCTTCCAGGGCCGTGGTCGCCCATCGGCGGAATTGCGTGCCGCGCGGGCTACGGACCCGGTAGCCAACGGCTAGGATAACCTTGAGATTGTATAGCTTGCTCTTCCGGCTGACCTGCCGAGCGCCCTCCTGGCGAACTTGTAAGAGTTGCTTACAAGTTCCCTCCTCGGTCAGCTCCCCCTCCTCATAGATGGCGCGGACATGTTGGGTTATGTTTTGGGGGGTCGTCTGGAACAGAGTGCCGATTTCGGCTTGGGTGAGCCAGACTGAGCCGTCCACGAGACGGAGCTGCAGCTCGTCCGTTCCGTCCTCCGTGCGATAGATGATCAGCTCGCCTTCACCCTTGCCGTCTTCGCCCGTCATCCTGCCTCCGGCAGTAAATTTGAATTATTTGCCATCCTCAGCTCGCCCCCGTACGACGGTGCGCCGGCATGTCGGCAACTATGATCTGCCCCGTGGCGTCGTCCCAACCGTAATAAATGCGTAGACACCGTTTTGGATCGCGTGTGTTGCCCCCGCTTTTGATGTGCCAGTCCGCCGTGTAACGGCGGCCTTGCCAATCAAAATCGAATGCATCGCCTCCGCAATGCGCGTTGCGAATTCCCTCTACCACGGGTTCTTCTCTGAGGCTGCCATCACCACCCGCGAGTCGTCGATCGCGGCAAGTATTAGAAAGCCAAAGCAGGCTTCTCGCAGCCTCGCTGATATCCTCGTATTCCGGAGCCCTCACACGCTTGCGAGCGGCAGGGATCAGGACAAGCCGCCCCGCGAGATTTGCGTCACACCAGTTGGCAAATTCTTCCCAGTCAGTTGGAAGCTCGATCGTGGCATCAATTTCCTGCCCACCCGCCTTCAGTTGTTCGAGAAGTTGCTGAATTCTGTAGGCAGATGCCCTTGCTTGCTGTTCTGCGACTTCGGCCCGCTGTTGTTCCTTGTCATGTTCGTTCGCAAAATATTCCAATGAAGCCTTTTCGTCGGTCACTTGGCTTTCTAGAGCTTGAATCCGCGCCATCGCCGCCCGAAGTTTCTCCGTGTCACTTGCACCGCCGACCTCAAGCTCCCTCTGCTTAAGTTCGAGACTGGCTCCTCTTATGGCGCTGAATGAAAGCACGTCCTCACCAAGCCGGGAACGCTTGACACTCTCGGCTGCAACCATGGAGCGCATCCATCGAATGCAACGGGCGGCACCTTCCGGCGTTGAAATATGGTCAGCGATTGCGAGACGATGAATGTACGGGCTCGCGTCCTCGCCAAATCCGGGAAGGTAAGCGCGAACAGCACCTCCAAAGACCGAGCGCTGTTTTCCGAACCGCTCAGTCAACGTCCAGGTGTATGCGGCTGGCAGTATGACAACCTGAGCGATGCCAAGGGTGGCTCGGGCCAATGCTTGCGCGTCCAGAAGTGGTTGTGATGGGTTTGTCGCGCGTTCCGGCACGGTGAGCACTAGAACTGGTAGCCGCCTGTCCTGGTCGGCCAGCATATCCGCGATCCGCTCAGCATCGTCGACTGAATCGATTAGTAGGGGTTCCGCACTGATATCATACTTAACGCTGACTAAGCCGCTGGTTTCCACTACCTGCTGCACAAAACCGGGCGTATGAGGTTCGATATCAAGTTCGGCTTCAGGTGTGCTGACCAGCAAGCGGGCGCTGAACTGCGGGGCCCGCCCTACGCCCACGCCAATTGTGACCTCGGTAGTCCAGACACGCTCCGCAATTTCCTTGTCCGGGTCGTCTGCTCGGATCGACCAGATGTCGGCGGCTGTAGTTTTTATCCGGACCGCGCTGCTATTGCGGCCTCCGGATAAGAATTCAAAAGGATTGAAATTCCAAGCCTCTGGAGGCAGCCGTCCGCCGCTGCGCTTCTGGGCCCATTTGAGTACCTCTTCGCGCGCTGCCTCGGCTGATTTCGCATGATCCTTCCCACCAAGACTTCCAACAACGCGCAATATCTCATGTTCGCGCACTACCTTTGGCAGGCGTGCCAACATGGGCCTCAGAGCGTCGCGGAAAACGGTGTTCGTCAAGCTGCCCTCCCCACCAGCTTCTCGGCGTCTTTCACGCCCATCTCTCCAGACATAAGTTTAGGGAGCAGCAATTCACGGAGACTGATAAGATTGTCATTCTCATGGACGTTGCGGATAACGCGGTCAGTCAAAGTAGAGGTTGCTTCCTCAAAGGCTTTTATCAACTCAAGTGGGGGCAACACAAACTCAAACGAAGGAAGCGCCTGTTTCGACAAATGCAAGACTGTCGTACCCGTCGAGTGTGCAAATGTATGTTGAGTAAATGAATCTGTGCGCATTAACCCGTGAAGAAACTCTTGCCCTAGATAAGTAGCTTCGTGGGGGCGCACCACGGCGACGTCTAATGACGCAACTAGCGTTTCGTATCTACGATCAGCAATCACACGGGCTGGACGTCCGATAACTTCGGCCGCTTGGGTAACATCGGTCTGCGCAACAACGATTTCTCGCTCATTCACAACTTGTTCGGCCTTATAGCTGCCAACATACCCCTTCAATCCGTCGCGACGATACCCTCCACCCCGCTCAAATGATTTCAGCGTAACGAGCGCAGTTTTGGATGGTTGTAATTCTTCACTCCGATACGACTTTCCTTTCGTTATAATGATATGTGCTCCAAGCATGCTGTTGGACCATCCTTGCGGCATTCCTTTCGCGTCAAAGCGATCTGGAAAATGCGACCATATATCTGCGGCGAGATATGGGTGGCGGCTTTCGAGCTTGGCTCTCGTTGGGCCAAAATCTACAAACCAGTCCTTGAACATGGCGCGCGCCATCGCCTCAAGCGTCAAGTTCATGTCCTGATTTAGCGCAATTTTGTCATCAAGCGCACTGAGAACAATTGCTATTGCTGCCTGAACGTCTCTACTAAAAACGGGGACCGGTAGCCCACGAATCACTGGCATATTTAGGCGCTCCGCAACCGACCCGTCGCGGAAGCCTTCAATGTGACGCGCCATTACGGGCGAATTCAGCCAATATCTGAGAAACTTGGAATTTAATTGCTGCGGCTCAGGGCGAATAAGTACCATCCGCTGCCCAAGGCATACGTTGATGCCTGGAGGAACTTCAGCAGCAATGCCGAAATATGTGCCCTCACGACTGTACAAGAGGTCGCCGAAGCGGGGCTCGGCACGAGCAATTCGTTCTCTGTACGTCTCGTTTGAGACGTGACCTGCCTCAGGCAAGATAAATACCCCCGTTCGTATATCCTGTGATCGAACGACATAGGGGCCACTGATGGTAATTTCAGGGGTCGTATGCGGGCAATCGAAAATTCCATTACAGAGATCGTCCAACCGCTTCCAGCCCCCTTCAACGGCCCAGCTCTTGGCTTCGATCGGGATATGGACGTGCTGTTGATCTTTTGAGAGCATCATGCTTTGAGCCTCGCTAGATTCTCAGCAATCCGTCTCTCTATGCTATGTCCTTCCGCAAACTGTTCAGTCAGTTTGGTGTGTAATGCCAGAAACCTCTCTTCATACGGCGCATCATCGTCGTCAAGGACCGCAGCACCGACGTATCGACCGGGTGTCAGCACGTAATTGTGCAGCTTGATATCATCGAATGTTGCCGACTTGCAGAATCCCGATACGTCCTCGTATGCGCCGCGCTTCTTGATCGCAGCCGTCTCACCACGCCATGCGTGATACGCGCCGGTGATTTTGGCGATGTCCTCATCCGAAAATTCCTTGCGGGTCCGGTCCACCATGTGACCGAGCTTGCGTGCGTCGATGAACAGCACCTCGTTCCGGCGGTCGCGGAATTTGTGGTTCTTCTTGTCGCGTGCCAGGAACCACAAGCACACTGGGATTTGCGTCGAATAGAAGAGCTGCCCAGGTAGAGAGATCATACAATCGACCACGTCGCCTTCGACGAGGGTCTTGCGAATTTCACCCTCGCCGGACTGGGATGCCGACATTGAGCCGTTCGCCAGGACCACACCCGCAGTGCCAGTCGGCTTCAGGTGATGAATGATATGTTGGAGCCAGCCGAAATTGGCGTTGCCAACCGGCGGAGCGCCGTACTTCCACCTTCCGTCTTCGCGAAGGCGCTCTCCGCCCCAATCAGAGATGTTGAACGGTGGATTGGCGAGGATATAGTCGAACTTCTCGTCGCGGAATTCGTCTTTGTGAAAGCTGCCCTCGTTGTTCCACTTGATGTCGGCGTCGATGCCGCGCACTGCGAGGTTCATGCGGCAGAGGCGCCAGGTCGTATAATTGCTCTCCTGTCCCCAGATGGAGAGATCATCGACCTTGCCGCCGTGCTCTTGCACGAATTTTTCGGACTGCACGAACATGCCGCCTGATCCGCAGCACGGGTCGTACACGCGGCCCTTGTAGGGCTCCAGCATCTCGACCAGCAGGCTTACGACGGAACGCGGCGTGTAGAACTCCCCTCCCCGCTTGCCTTCGGCCCCGGCAAACTGCGAGAGGAAATACTCGTACACACGACCAAGGATGTCCTTGGAGCGATCCGCCTCCTCGCCGAGGCCGATGTTGGACACGAGGTCGATCAGTTCGCCCAGCATGACCTTGTCGAGGGCGGGACGGGCATAGTCCTTCGGCAGCACACCCTTGATCTGGGGATTCTTGGCCTCGATGGCGAGCATCGCGTCGTCGATCAGCTTGCCGATGGTTGGCTGCTTGGCGTTGGCCTGGAGATGCGACCAACGGGCATCCTTCGGAACCCAGAACACCCGCTCGGCGAGGTACTGGTCCGGATCTTCGCGATCGTCCTTGTCTAGCGTCGCGTGAAGTGCTTCGAACGCATCCGAGATATACTTGAGGAAGATCAGCCCGAGCACGACGTGCTTGTAGTCGGACGGCTCCAGATTTTTGCGCAGCTTGTCGGCGGAAAGGAACAGGTCAGCCTCGATCCCGAGCTGTCCCTTGTTGCCGCCTCCGCTGCCGTTCTCGTTCTTCTTGCTCACCCCACGTGCCATCGCGAATCTCATCCCTAAAATGTGCTTGCAACAGTGTACCTGTTGGCACACTCAATGCCCATGGCCGAAGGGCACGTATCCACTAGGGGTTTGATTGTCATAAGTCTCTGAGCCACCGAGGTTTGTCGCTGCGAACGACATCCCTCTGCTCCTGACTTCCGGATGGCCTTCTCACTGTCTGTCCACGCGCTCGCTTGCGCGAGTGCACCCGCGAGGGATGGAAGCCGAACGGCCGAGACCCGGCATGGGGCTCGGTTCACGACAGCCCGACCCGACGCAAGGCGGGGGCGGCCAGCTCCACGTACTTGACCCAATCAAGCGACTTCACCGAACAGGCACGTGGCCATGAGAGTAGACCTCTGCCTTGGTTGGTACGGTATCGACATCTTCCAGTGCCAACAGAGACCCGCTGACTAGCGCCATGCCAGGACCGCCATGCAAGCGACGAAGTAGTTCTGCCAGAGCAAGCGCGGCGGCTGTCAGACCTACGAACGGAACGCCGACAGTTCGACTTGCGAGTTGGGTGAGACCGCAGACATCCATGCCCGTCCGTTTCAGTGCTTCGTAGGCGGGTTGGCTTGCCAGCTCGTCCAAGCCGCCAGCGGCATCACGCGACCAGATCGACTCGGCGCTGCGATCCGCCGGGAACGTATGAAGCGCAAGGCTCCTGAACCCTTGCGTTCCGCCTCCAAGTCCCGCCTCGACGATGAGATCAAACCCTGCTTTTTCCAGTGAAGCGCGGGCGAGCGCATTGTCGACCCCACAAAACGCGACACCCGGATCATCAGGCCCACGTCGCGTCCAATGGCCGAATCGATGTTCGTCGAGGAAGGTGGTGAAGCCCCTCGCCTCCAGCCATTCGCCAACATGCCGGGCCTTCTTCCGCCCGACGGCTGACAGGGACGAGAGCAACGACGTGCTGTCATTGGACTCGGTGAGACAGTCAAAGTCCTGCAGTACCAGGTTGACCGCCTCGCGATCGGCATATGGCAGACAGGTTAGGAGCCAGGCGACGGCTTGGCCAAGGTTCCCCATGCCGATCAGCCAAAGGCGCGAGGGCAGATAGGAGAGTGTCGGCTCGTCCGCATCGGGTTCGAGCCAGCTCCGCCCCGGCCTCCAGAGGGAGAGCCCCGCGTCGCGGCGGCCGGCCATCGGATGATCGCCGGAATGATGCGCAAATACCTCGGCGATGCACGCAGCGGCGGCGATTGCTGGAGAGAGTGCGACGGCATCCGGCTCCGTGGGCATGGGGCCATGTCGTGCGGGCACAACGCCACCCCGCCATCCTGACCAGGATAGTCGCCATGACGGCGCGGTCTGTCCGGCGGCGGTCATGTTTCCGATAATTGCTGACGGCCATGACGGGCGGGCTTCATCGACAATAACCCCGCCAAGCTCGACGACGGCCTCGGCCAGCGTCGTGGACGTAGCGAGAGAAACCAGAAGCTGCGTCCCTGGAGCGGCGACAACCTCCACGCCAGCAAGGAAGGTGCGCCTTGCGGTATTCACGAGTGTCAGGAGTGCAATCTGACCGTTGACGGTGTCCGCCAGTTCCTCGCTGATATGGACGGTCAGACCGAACCCCTGCAGGAGGCGGAGAGCTTCTTCGTGCGTGCCGGCTCTGCCGTCATCCATGAAGTATTTGGCGGTGCGGTGAAGCTGCGTGTGATCGATCGCGCGTGTCATGATCAGCTCCAGAAGCCGGTATAGAGGTAGCCGCGGACTCGGGACGCACTGCGGTCGTGCCATTCGTGGTTTCCCCGGTATTCAAAAATGCCGACCTTCGTCAGGTCGATCGGCGGCGAGGAAAAATCGGGGATGATGATGGCGATGTGCCCCTCGCGCGCGACCATCGGATTGGTGCGGTCCGAATGGCTTTGAAACGCATCTCCGGGGTGCGTATGGACGTCGGCCACCACCGTCAGCGCTTTCTCGCGGCAGATAGTCCATAACTTCGAGAACGCAGCGGCGTGCAACACGCACACGCCGGTCGAGTAGGCCGCGGGGTCCAGTTCGTCATAGAAGATAACGTCGGTCACCTCCCGCTTGTCACCCGACCTCGTGCCGAGGAGGAATGCGCCCGCCTCGTGCTTCCGCGCACCACGCCGATCCAGTTCCTGCGTCAGCTTCCGCCAAAGTGCAGATCGGCAGTTGATACGGTGATCAGGCGCCGCGAATGCCCGAATAATCGCTTTGATTGAGAAGCTCATAGATCTGTTCCAGGTAGCAAATGATTCCGCGTGACGGCTGCCAGAGGCGGTTGGGGTGTTCGTGCAGCCAGTTCTGGTGACCGTCGAAAGAAACGCGGTCGCACGGGAGGTAAAGGCAGGTGCCGCCTTTCCACTCGGGTCGAAAGATAGACGGCACGATATTCTTGCCGTTCGGCCATCTCGCTGCCGGCAGCGGAGTGTCGGTAGCCGCATCCCACGGCTGAGCTGTGGGGGCGATTTGCCGGTAGCCGCTACAGTCAAAGCGAAAGCCATACTCCGAGGGTGCTGACGGGCGCTCTGCAGCCGACACCGCAATGATTACATGCGGCCATGATGAGCGAATGTGATGCCACTTGCCCTCGATCTCGCCGCACCGAAACATCGGGGCGGCGAGATCCTGATCCAGCATGAGCTGGCTTGGTGGTACATGGATGGTCATGCCGTCAGCCCTCAACGCGCTTTACCGGCACGAAGTCGAAGCAGACGCTGCACTGGCCCGGATCGGCCAGCTCGTGGAGTGGCGTGTCGGTCGCCGGCTCCTTGGTCGAATGGCACAGCCGAAGCACGTGCTCGCCAGCATCCTTCTCGTTGATCTTCAGCTTCTCGACGACCCACGCCTTGACCGTGCGAACGCGAGTCCCCGGTGAAAAGCTGTGCTCGATCGTATGCTCGAGATAATGGACGGATGTTTTGATCTTGCGGCAGCGACTGACGTGGATGCGGCTACCGTGCTTCAAGCCCTTGATGTGGGCCTCGCGATCACCTTGCACGTGCTCGTCATGCTCATCGATGAACACAACAAGATCAGCGTCCGGAGCGATGCCAGCCTTGGCCAGAGCGTCATGCAGATCGCCGACGCTCGCGTTGTTGGAGAGCTCGACCTCGATAACGTCGGGCTTACCGTGTACCTGAATAAAAACGATGCTCTTTGTCATCCCTGTCTCCTATGCCATGGCGCAACATTGCGCCCCTGATAGGAAAGCGATGTGGGAGGGAAAAAAGCGGAAGTGCCCGGTCAGACGTTACAGATGAAGTAGAAGGGGCAGCTCGGGCACTGGCGATCCGAGATCTCGATTGGGAAAGCGCCCCGTTCGATGCCGGCAATTGCGTCGGAATATTCGGAGAGCTTGTCTTGCTCTTTTCGGCCGGCGGGCACGTGAACCGCCTCACCGCTCGCAGGATAGAAGGTTTCGATCGATACTTGTTGCCCCGGATAACGCGCGACGGCGCCATGACGGAGGAGTGCGTAGATGCGGTTATCGGGTTCGGAGGCGGTCTGACGGCCGGTCCGGATACGCTGGACACGTATGACCTTGTCAACGCCAACAATGACCCGATCCGGCGTCACCGTGATGGACCTGCCTCCGACTGGCACGCGCCATTCCTCTCGGGCGTAAGTGCCACTCTCCGAGCTGACGACATCGACCATTGCCGTGACCATCGAATTCGCGGAGCTGCGGTAGAACTGCTCGAACCCGTGCCCCACGGGGCCGCGCTTCTCCCAATCGGCTCCCAGACGCGCCAAGGCGTGTGCGCGTTCGACGGTTTGGCCCGCGCCGCGCTGCTCTTCGAGCCACCCAATCGTGCGATACACGCAACCATGGAATTTGACGTAGGCCGAGCTATCACCGGTGCCACGCAACCCGTTGATCACCTCATAGCGGTAGCGCGCCGGGCACTTGATATAGAGTGATAGTTCCCGTTCGCCATAGGTGTCATTGGGCTGGGGAGGCTGCAATGGAGCGGGAATCGTCGTCACCGTAACTGCTGGCGCACGCCTTGGATTGGGGCCTGCGATGAGGCCAAGGAATTTTGAGGGACTAGCGGTCTGTGTCGTGTACCTCTCCGCTCGGCTCAGGTGGAGGTGATCGCGGGCGCGCGATAATGCCACGAAGAACAGGCATTCTTCTTCGGCGTCGTGGTCTTGTGGCAGGGTCCCGAGCTTCGCGAGGCCCGGCGGCGGCGGACAACGTGACCATTGCCTGTTGCTGGGCATATAGCGTGTAGCCAGCCCTGGGAGATGCACACCTTTGAATTCCAATCCTTTGCTGCCGTGGATCGTCATGACGCGAACCGCGTCCATATCGGTGGCTTCGGATGCCACTGCACGGAAGATCCGGTCGTCGCTTAGCGCCTCCAGGCGCCGGATGCGCTCCAAAAGTCGTCGACGGCTAGTGTCACCGCTCGCGGTATGCTCGCTGCATACCTTGAGGAATTGGTAGATCGCGACGCGCATTTGCTGGGATTTGGCGTCACTGGCTGCGACAAGCGCTTCGAGGTAGTTGCTTCGCTCGAACAGGTAGGTTGCCAGCATGGTCCACGGCGATGTCGATGGCCCTGTTCCCCGCAGGTGAGATGCTAGCTTCGCCAGTCCAGTCCGGCCCTGCTCGGAAATGTCCGGAATCTCATCGACGCGCTTGAGGGCGTCCAGGACGGCGACTTCTTGTTTGCGCATCCACCCCAATACGGCCAAGGCGTCCTCTTTGCTCGCGCCGTATTCGGGAAACTGTGCTACCCGCACGAGCCCCACGCTTCCGAACTCGGCGTCGAGCGCGATCAGGGAGAGCAGGTCCCGAATTTCATCTCTCTCGAACAGGTCCCCAAGGTAAAGAAGCGGTACGCCGAGCCGCTCAAGATGGCCGCATATCCGTGCGAGTGTCAGATGCGACCGGGCCAGGATCACCTGGTCGCTGTACGCGGCTCCCTGAGCGCGAAGCGCCTCGATATTGTCTCTTATGGCAGAGGCCTCTGCGGCCGTGTCGGGGGCTACGACCATGCTCACGCCACCGACATTGCCACGATGGGCTGTCCACGCGCCGCCGAGCGTGACTCCTTTCATGGCATTGGCAAAGGTCGCAAAGGTCCGGACCACCGGATTGCCAGAGCGATAATTGTTCTTGAGAGATCGCCTCGCCCCACCGAACTCTGTCTGGAAGCGCTGCACGTTGGCCGGCTCCGCACCCCTGAACCGATAGATCGACTGACGGGGATCTGCCACTACCCACACGTTGGTTGAAGGCCCGCAGAGTGCCCTGAGCAGACGCGCACTGGCGAAATTGACGTCCTGATATTCGTCGACGAGCACTTGTTTGAAGAGCGCCCGGTATCCGGCAGCAATATCTTCGTTCTTGTCGAGCAGATCGGTTGCCATCATTAGCAGGTCGCCGAAATCAACAGCGTCCTCTTCGGCGAGTAGCTCCTGATAGACCTTGTAGACACCGGCAACTTCACGAGCTTTTTCCGCATCTGCGCGGACGGTCGGGTTTGGGGATCTGGACGCTGCATCCGCTTCCGCAAGATACGCTTCCGGGGTGATCATCTCGTCCTTGCAACGAGAGATCGCCTTCAGAACGTGGGTCAGCTCGAACGCAGGCTCGTACAGGTTGAGATAGTTGTGCAGCGGGAGTCGTGAGAGGTTCCTTTCGAGCAGCCCGAGTGAGCCGGATTGGTCGAGGATACGAACATTGATCGTGCGGCCGATGCGGTCGTGGTGCTTGCTGACCAGCTCCCATCCGAACGCATGGAATGTACCGATCCACATCTCTATCGCGGCCTGGGCGTCCATGACCGAGATCCGCTCGCGCATTTCCTCTGCTGCCTTGATCGAGAAAGTGAGCGCAAGGATGGATGACGGCGGTTCCTTCTTCTCAAGAAGGTGACCGATCCGGTGGACGAGCGTGCGTGTCTTGCCTGTTCCGGGACCGGCGTCGACCAGTAACGGTCCTTGATCCCACGTTGCGGCTTCGAGTTGGCTGGGGTCGAGAGGAACGACAGGTGGGGACGCTTCGGTGGGTGCTCGGGCACGCAGTGATGGCAACAAGAGCGCTCGTGCTGCCTGATTGATCACGAGGTGAAGGGGCAGACCGAGTTCGGTGGCAATCTCGGCAGGGCGCCGTTTTTCATCGACGATCTGTTGCCGGAGCCAGTCCGATGGGCAGAGAAACTCGCCAGCGAAGACGTCGGCCTGGACTTCCTTTCTTTCCCGCGGCGAATAGCCTTGGGCGTGGGCCGTTCCAGCCTCGATCTGATCGCCCCCCAGCCCCGGCGATAGCATCGTGATATCCTGACGGGCGTCGCGATGCAGATTGAAGTGGCCGATTTCATGCGCAATGACGACGGCTTCGTCAGTCACCTCTTGTCCTTGCGCGACATGTACTATGAAGGCGGGCCGATCAAGAAAGCCAAAGACCCCGACACCAGCACGAGTGCCAGGAGCGTACTTTTCGAGCTGAAGGTCATTGATCTCCAGTGCGGCCGCGTTGAGTGCAGGCGCGCGCCGATCGCCGCCCGACTTGGAGAGCGCCTTGAGATGATGTTCTCTCGCGGCTATTCTGATGTCGCGCCAGGCGTCCATTGGGAATCCTTGCCAAGCCAGTATAGTTTTTTCTCTTCGCTCATTGCGCTACTCAATACGACTTCATCGTATGTTTGCGCATTGACGGTTGGCTTTTGCCCGGCTTTGGCATGGCCGATAACTGGGCTCGCGAACGATTGCTGGATTGCTGCAGCTAGATGTTTTGAGCTGATCTTAAGGGCTTCAGCGAGTGCAGCTACCAATCTATCGCCGATCGGCGGCCTCATTCGCCCGGCGTTTAGTTCACCGACGATCAGCCTGTCGATCTCAAGTTGGCGGGCCAGTGCTGGTATGGTGAGGCCGCGGCTATCCAAAAGCTGTGAAAAGGTTTCACCGCTTTTTATTTCTGGTGCGGCCTCAGCTTCATTCTCGGCCTTGTAGATCGCGTTCAGGGTTCGACTCCAGCCGCGAGCGATCATCCCCTCGTCTGGCTTCTCGGTCAGGTGTTCGTTCTGTGTGGCCCAGGAGAGGAGTAGCTCTGCATGCTCGCGGATATCATCAGCGAAGTCGGGGTACTTCTCCGTCCAATCGACAATCTGCTCGGCAGTGGGACGCTCGCACGCCTCATGGAATGCGAACAGCACCTCGTCCCTGGTATTGGGTCTGTTCTTACTGATCATTGCGGTCTCCGATCTTTTCTTTTATGAGGGCGTCGACTTCGTCGATCCACTGGCGGGCGGTCTTGTCGCTCACGCCCATTGCCCTGGAAATTGAAATCGTACCCTTGCTGGATTTGGCGGGAATACCTTTGAGATGGAGGCGATAAGCCAGCCGCTTTCGCGAATCCGGCACACACTCAAGGAGGCGTTCTATGGCAAGGTCCGCCTCGACCTGGTCGCGCTCCGCTACTCCGTCGTGCGACGGTTCGACGGTGAATGCGATCTCAGAGGGTATGTAGCGGTCCTGATTGTTTTCCTCCGCCCGGATAGCGTCGATCGTGCGACTTTTCAGGACTGACCAGAACCGCCGGCCGAGCTCTATCCCGTCTGCCGACGACGGTCTCAGGATCGCGTTGATGAGCGTATCGTGGATATCGTCGATCAGATCCTGGCCCCTATTCTTCCAGCCGGTGCTGACTCGCTTCCTCAGTTCGACGAAGAGAACGCGGGATATGTGCCCCATCAGCACGTTGTAGGTCTGCCTGTCAGCCTTCAATCGTGGATCTTGAACGGCCCTCACGATATCCTCCATTCGGAAGACACCAAGTCCGCTTCCGCCGACGGCGGCCGCACGCCAGCCGTCGACACTGTCGGGCGGCGGAGCCTCCCCTTGATCACCTTTTTTGTTCATTGCTCATGCCCTTCACCCGCTTATAGCGCGACAATCTGGGTGAGAACGGCGCGTCAATCAGGATGAGACGAGGCGGCCGAGCGAAGTTATGATTGACGCTGGCCGCGCCATTGGCAAGCGCTTTGATTGACGTTCCGCGTCAATCAGCGTCCGGTTTGTCGGTTTTCT
>CANJPN010000056.1 GCA_947475855.1 Bradyrhizobiaceae bacterium | reverse complement strand
GCCTCGACCAGCGCCTCGCGTTGAACCTCGCTGAGGTCGCCCAACCGCTCGACAAGTGCCCGGAAATCCTGCGCTTTCATCGTGTCCATCCTGCCGCCAAATCACTGGTCAGCAAGGTCGCACAACATTCTGGCGGAACAGAGCCATGAGTTAGGGTCTGGTATATGAACGCGACATCATATTCTGAGTTTCGCACCGCTGTTGGTCAGGCGGCGGCTCAGGACGAACAGATGGATCAAGTCCGTGATCTTTTGTTCGGTGACTATCAGCGCCAGAGCGAGGCCCGGCTCGCATTGCTCGAAGCCCGCATCCGTGAGCTGGAGTTGGGGCTGCAACGCCGCCTCGACGCCATCGAGCAGCGGGTCGACCAAATTGCTGGCAAGGTGGACTCGGACCAGCGCACAGCGTTCGACGAGTTGGCTCGCGGCATCTCGGAACTGGGCGAGCGCGTCAGGCGCTTGCGCTGAACTCCGGGTGTTCCAGGACATCGCGGCCGCGCTCAGGCGGCGGGCCGGATAGATGGACGAACCGATATGGCCGATACTGTCGACAAGCTGAAGGAGCTGCTCTTCAAGCAGGAAGCGGCGACACTCGCTGATCTGGAACTCCGCATCTCGCGCGTCGCCGAGGCTGAGCTGCAGGCCCGAGGTCAGATTGCCGAAGGTCTGCATCAGCTAGATGCGATCCGTCACCTCGAAGTCGAGAGCCGCGCCCTCCATGCCAGGCTCGAGCAGCGCTTCTCCGAGCTGAATGCGCGCACCGGCACGCCCGAGGCCCTGCGAACGAGCGTCGCCCAGGTGCTCGACGACGTCATCCTAGAGGCCCGGCAAACCAAGCAGGACGATCTCTCCCGCGCGCTGGCGCCGATGCTCGTCAAGACGATCAAGGCCGAGTTGAAGAACAATCAGGCCGAGATGGTGGAGGCGCTTTATCCCATCACCGGCCAGCTCGTGAAGTCGTACGTGGCGAGCGCCATGCGCGATCTCACCAACCGGATGAACCGCGGGCTGCAGTCCAACGGCTTCATGCTCCGGATGCGCAGCCTCTTCAGCGGCTACTCTATGGCCGAGCTGCGGCTGGCCGAAAGCCAGCGCCTGGAGATCGAGGAGCTTTATCTGATCCGGCGTGGTTCCGGCGAGCTGTTGAGCCGCTTTCCCGAAAGCCTCATTCGCTCCAACAGCGACGCGCACATGAGCGGCGTACTTGCCGCCATCAACGATTTCGCCGCGACTGCTTTCGAAGGCGACGGCGGCCATCTCCGCTCCTTCGACCTTGACGACTTCACATTGTTCCTGCGCGTTTCGCCCGTCTATCTCCTTGCGGCGAAAGGCAGAGGCGTCGCGGCTCCTGGCGTCGAGAGCCTGATCGATGCGGAGTTCCTCGAAGCCGTATCGCGCTTCCACGAGGCCGAAAGTCCGCAAGGCGATGCCATTCCGGCGCGACTGCTCGCGGACCTGAAGACGCGCATCGAAAGCGGCATCACCGATAAGCACGACGAGCTGTCGTCGGCCGGAATGCCGTTCAATCCGGTTCGCGCTCTCGTCGCACTCGCGATCATGGCGCTGATTGCCGGCGGCGGATGGTATGCCTGGACGACCTGGGAGGTGGAGCAGACGCGCATAGCCGCGCGTCGCGCCATCGACGAAACGACGGCGATGAGCGGATACCCGGTTTCACTCGAGGTCGGCCCACGCGGCCGCAGTGTCGCGATTTCTGGCCTCGCGCCCAACGAGATCGCGCGCACCCAGTTGATGGAACGGCTCGCCTCGCAGGTGTCCGGCGTCGTCATCGAGGACAAGGGGCTGGCGGCGTTGCCGGCGCAGGGGCCGGATCTCGCGCCGGCCATTGCTTCGGTCCGCAAGGATCTCGGCAGCGTCGAGAGCACATTGCGCAGCGAAGTCGCCGCGGTCGAAAGGCAGCGGATACGGGCGGCAGCCGTGCGATCCCTGGAGCGCGCGCAACGCCGCCTGCACGAGGCACTTCCGGATCTCGGCGCCTTGGCGCAGCTCCACCCCGCGCCCAAGCGCGGCACCGTCGACGGCGTGCAGCGTTCGATCCAAGCCTCGGTCGCGGCAATCACGGCGCAACTCGAAGGCCTGCGCAAGCCCAACGCCTCTGCCGCCGATGAGCGTCAATCGTTCGAAGCTGCTCAGTCGACGGCGGCAGGCCTGCGCCAAGGTGCTCAGGTTCTCTCCGGACTGATGGGCGAACGCACGGTCACGCCGTCGGCCAACGAGGACACGCTTCGCGGCGTCACAGGCCTGTCTGAAGTCGCCGAGGTGCTGGCGCTGTCGGCGGAGCGCTTTGCAACCGTCTCGGCCGCAGCCGTGCAAGCCGCTTCGGTACGCATCCCTGGACCTACGGCGATCGAAAAATTCAAGGCTTACGCATCGCGCAACGCGGTCTTCTTCGCCAACAACGAAGACTATCGCGACAGCGCCAAGGCCGACGCCGTCCTCGACGAGATCGCGCGTCTCGCCAAGGAGGCGCGCGTGCTCGTGCGGGTCGTCGGATATACCGACGAGCGCGGCGCGCAGACACGCAACGTACCGCTTGCGCAAGCCCGCGCCGACAAGGTCGCGCAGGCGCTGATCTCTCGTGGCATCCCCCGCAATCTCATCGTCGCTGTCGGCCGCGCGCTGGGACCTGATCTGAGCCCCTCCACAGGCCCAGACAGCGCCAACCGCCGGGCCGAGTTCGAGGTCGGCTTCGAAGGCGAGCCGGGCGCGGGGCCTTGACAATGCTCGCTGCATTCCGATCGGCCTGCTGTCCCTTTCGCCAGTATGTGCTGGCGATGGCTCCGCCCAAGGTGGCGACATGAGCGCCAACTTGATCACCAAGAAGGTACTGATGCTGGGCGAGATCGGCGTCGGCAAAACGTCGATTTCGCGCCGCCTGTCGTTCGGCCATTTCGGCGACAACTACAAGGCGACGATCGGAGTCGACATCTATTCCTACGACGTCAAGCCGGATCCGGAAGGCATCCCGTTCAAGTTCCTCGTGTGGGATACGGACGGCAGCCACGGCGAGAGCATCTTCCGCCAGTACTTTGCGCGCCAGGCGCAAGCGGCCATGATTGTCGCCGACATAACCCGACCTTCGACCGTCGAGAGTATGCTCAAGCTCGGCCGCCTCTACGAAGACGTGATGCCAGGCCGATACTACGCCTACATCCTCAACAAAGTGGACCTTGAAGAGGATCCCGCCGTCAGCGAGATCCGCCAACGTCTGATCGCGACAAAGATACCGGTGTTCCAGACGAGCGCCTTGTCTGGCGAGAACGTCGCCGAAGCCTTTCACGACGCCGCGGTCGAGATCATGAAGCTGGAGCGATGAGGCACCGTGACGAAGCCAGCCGCGCACGATAGCCATACCCTCGTCGAGGCGTCGTCGTTCCTGATTGACCGTGGCTTCTGCGGGCTGGTCTGGCTCGATGAGGATCTCACGGTTCGTGAGCGGGCAGGCAGCCTTGTGGATTTCGTCAGCCTCGATCAGCCCGTCGGGCTCGCATTCCTGCCGCTCTTCGGCTGCGAGGACGATATCCGCGCTCTGCGCGCCAATCCCCGCCATCGATTCGAGTTAGCCAACGTCAAGATCGTCGATGCCAAGCAGGAAAGTCCTCGCCTCAGTCTCTACGTCCATTGGCTCGATACCAGCCGGCGCTTTCTCATCATCGTCGTGCGCACGACGCACCAGTCCGGCATCGAGGCCGAGCTGGAAAACCAGAGCCGCAGACGCGCTCTGGCCGAGGCCAAGAGCATCGAGCAAGCGAAGGCGCTGGAGCACGCCAACACTGAACTCACGCGCGTCAATCGCGAACTCGACGAGTTTGCCAATATCATCTCGCATGATCTGAAGTCGCCAATGCGCGGGCTTCGCTATCTGGCCGAGGACATCGAGCAGGCCCTGGACAGAGCCGACACCGCTACCGCACACGCCCTTCTGGCCGATCTGAAGCAACAGGCGCGCCGAATGTCACGCATGCTCACGGATCTCCTGACCTACGCCCGCATCGGCCCAAACGGCGAGGAATCGAGCAGCGATACCGACACCCAGGCGCTTGTCGAGACGATTATCGCGTCGCTGCCCCGGCCGCGTGGCTTCACGATCGAGATCACCGGGCAATGGCCGCTGATGCGCACGGTGTCAGCCGCGCTCGATGTCGTGCTGCGCAATCTCATCGACAACGCGATCAAGCACCATGATCGCACCGACGGACGCCTCACGTTGTCTGCCCGGCCGATCAAGAGCGGCGTCGAAGTGTCGATCGGAGACGATGGCCCCGGCATTGATTCGAAGTACCACGAAGCGATATTCCAGCCGTTCCGCAAGCTGGAACTGAAGCCCGCCTCCGACGAGCGCAGCAGCGGCATCGGCTTGTCGTTCGTGCGCAAGACCGTGGAGACGAACGGCGCGACGTTGACGCTCGAATCCGCGCCCCGCGAACGGCGGGGTACAACGTTCCGCCTTCAGTGGCCGGGCGAGCTTCTCGTTCAGGACGGCACCGCCAACAAGCCGTGAGTGGACCTTGGTAGTGGCGCTCGGCTGGCAATGATCAGCTCTGGATTTACCAGTTTATCAGCCTGCCAATTCCCTTGGTCCTACGTAATAATCAGTTCGCATCTTCAACGAAACGTTCATGCTCTTTGTGTGAATTCATTTGTCTGTTAGACTGCAAATTCGGGTGCTGGCTGGGGTAGACCGGCTTCCCACGGCCCGGAAATCGAATGCTCGAGAACGGAAAATCTAAGCCGCGCATCGTTCGGCGCGGCATCGGCATTCGAATGTAGTAGGAGTTGAGCATGAATTCGAAGGGCACCGGCGCCGAATACCTCGTCGAGAAAAGCGACCTCGCGCGCCTCAGCAAGGAGATGCCGAAGTTTCACGACATCGTCGTCTTCGAGGATGAGCGCCTGGACAGTGATCGACTATTGGCGACGTTGCGGACGATCTATGGCTACGACATCGAAGTACGCCGCGCGCGAACGCTGACCAGCGGTATCGATCTTTTGCTCGCGAAGCTGCCCCACCTGGTGATGCTCGACGACTACATGGGCCCGACTGACAGGGCCGACGATGCTCTCCCCCTGATTCGCCGCGCGGGATTTACAGGTCCTATCGTCGTCGTCAGCGGTGCATTGAACCGCAATCGGCGCACCGAGTTGCTGCGTCTGGGAGTTGCCGACGCGATCAACAAGGACGATCTCGACAGCGGCTCGATCGGCAAAGTACTGCTTCAGCTCGCGGAGCGATTGAAGCAGCAGGTGGAGAAGAAGGCTTGATCGAAGCTCGCCCTGAACTTCATCCGTAGCTGCGGTCGTCGGCGATCACTTTGCCATCATTTGGCAGCGAACCCGGCGCGACGAGTTGCACCTCGCCCTTGAGTTTCGTGATATCGGCGAGCGTCGCCGCAACCGCCAGAGCTAGCGCCACATCCTGCGACGTAGCCTCCACTTTCAGCGCCATCGAATCGACCTCGCCCGCACGGCTGACGACGAGCCGCATCCGGCCGAGTTCGGGATGGCGCTTGGCGACATCCGCGATCTGCTCGGGATGTACGAACATGCCCTTGACCTTCGTGGTCTGGTCGGCACGCCCAAGCCAGCCCTTGATCCGCATATTTGTGCGGCCGCACGAGCTGGCACCTGCCAACACGGCCGATAGATCGCCCGTGGCTAGCCTGAACATCGGATAGTCCCGATTGAACGCAGTCACCACGACTTCGCCAACCTCGCCGTCCGGCACCGGATCTCCCGTACCCGGACGCACGATCTCGATCAGCACGCCTTCATCGATGATCATCCCCTCGAGCGAAGGGCTTTCGTAGGCGATCACGCCTGCATCTGCGATGGCATAGGCTTGGAATACAGAGACCCCACGCTGCCTGTATTCTTGCCGAAGAGATGGGAACAACGCCCCACCCGAAACCAGCGCCTTGTTGATCGAGCTTGCCGGTTTGCCCGCTTCGCGAGCCTTGTCGAGCAGGATCTTCAAGAAGTCCGGCACGCCGACATAGGCGGTCGGTTTCAAGTGCGCGATTGCTTCGATCTGCTGCTCTGTATTGGCGGGGCCAGCCGGAATGACGGTGCAACCGAGTGCCTTGAGGCCCGCGTCGAGTATCCAGCCACCCGGGGTCAAATGGTAGGAGAAAGTGTTCAGCACGACGTCGCCGGAGCGAAAGCCGGCGGCATAGAGCGCCCTGGCGGAGCGCCACCAGTCCTCGCCGCAACCTTCGGGTTCGTAAATAGGCCCTGGCGACATGAAAATGCGGGCAAGCGTGCCAGCCTCGGAAACTGCAAATCCTCCGAACGGCGGCCGCCGCGCTTGCAGATCTTTCAGCGAAGCCTTGCGCAGCAGCGGCAAGCGCGCGAGCGCCTCACGGCTGGTTACGGCCGAAGGCTCGACCCCTTCGAGATGTCGTGCCCAACCGGGCGCCTGGCTCACCGCCCTTTGCAGCAGGCCCGGGAGCATCGCGAATTGAGCTCGCTCGCGTGCCGCCGGCTCGCGCGTTTCGAGTTGATCGAAGTGTATCGCATCCATGCTGAAAGCTCGAGCTGACCATTATGCCGTGCTGGCGGCGCCGCGGATTCCGGAACGCCACTGCGGCTTGCGCACGCCATGAACCGGTAGGAAGACATTGTTGCGCGTCGCCAATTCGGTCAATGCGTCTTTCGCGACGTCGGACGAAAGCATCTAAGCGTTGCGCGCTGACGCACGCTCCGGGTGCGGACCTGTCGAGTGCAATGTGAGAATATCGCGCACGGCCCGGTTGAGCGGCGTCGCAATGCCGGCCTTCGCGCCCAACTCGACGACAGCGCCCGACAGCCAGGGCAGCTCGAGCTTGTTGCCGCGTTCCAGATCGTGATGCATCGACGATGTCATATCGGGCGAGACGCCATCGGCGAACTCCAGCCTCTGCTCGGCATAGTCGGCGTCGAGTTGAACGCCCAGCGCGCGCCCGACGGCAACCACCTCGCGCATGACGTCGAGCATGAACGCGCGGGTCTGCGGGTTAGAGCGGATCGGCCCGATGCGGCTACGCATCGAGGTCGTCGTCGAAGACAGTCCAATCAGGAATACGAATTTCTGCCAAACCTCGCGCGTAACGTCGGTACTCACCTCCGCATTTATGCCGCCCTTGCGCGCGATCCCGAGTAGCTGCTCACCGACCACCGAAGGCCCACCCGCGATCTCGCCGAAGATCAGCCGCTCCAGTGGGCCGGTACGCCGGATCACGCCAGGCCTATCGATCGTCGTGGCGACATAGGCGACACCGTCCATTACGTGTGCGCCGGGATTGGCCGAGCGGATCAGGTCGCGCTTCGTCACGCCGTTCTGGAACGAGATGATCGTCGTCTTAGGGCCAACGAGCTGCCGGATCTGTTCGAGCACGGCGGCCGTGTCCCAGAGTTTAACGCCGATGACGACGAGATCGCACACGCCGATGCTGGCAGTATCGGATGTCGCCTGCACCTTGGGCAGCAGTATCGGTTCGCCGTGCCCTTCGATCGTGAGGCCGCGCTCACGCATCGCCGCCAGATGTGCGCCGCGCGCTATGAAATGGACATCCGCCCCGCCGCGAGACAACCCCGCACCGAAATACCCGCCGACACCACCTGAGCCGACCATCGCGATCTTCATGTGCTTGCCCTTGCTGGCCTGAATGACGCTTGATGAGCCTTCGCGACGCCGTCAAATCTCGACGCTGTAGCTCTCCGCAAACGCTTTGAGCGAAGTGCGGATGTTGCCGTCTCCGCGCTCCATCAGGTCGTCGAGGCGCGCAGCGATCCGCGAGGCATCGAGGGACCGGATCATCGCCTTGATCGGACCGACCGAAGCCGGCGACACAGACAACGACCGAAAGCCCAGCCCGATCAGCGCCATGCATTCGAGCGGCCGGCCTGCCATTTCACCACAAAGTGTGACGTGCGTACTTGTCTTCTGCCCGCCCGTCACGATCGACTTCAGCGCCCTCAGCGCCGATACCGACATGGCGTCATAGCGGCCGCCGACTTTCGGATTGCCCCGGTCGGCAGCAAACAGGAATTGCATCAGGTCGTTGCTGCCCACGGAAATGAAATCCGATTTGCCCATCACGCCATCGAGATCGAACAGAGCGGCGGGCACCTCGATCATCGCGCCGACGCGAATGGTCGCCGGACCAGCATCGCCGCGCGCCTGGAGCCAGCGGACTTCGTTAGCGATCAGCTCACGCGCCTGCTCGAGTTCGGAGCGTACCGTCACCATCGGCAGCATCACGCTGAGCTCGCGTCCGCTGGCCGCGGTCAACAGCGCGCGCATCTGCAGTCGCAGCAGCGCGCTGCGGTCGAGCAGGAAGCGGATCGCCCGCCAACCCAAGGCAGGGTTTTCCTCAGAGGCGTGGCGCACGTACGGCAGCACTTTGTCGCCGCCGATGTCGAGCGCGCGAAACACGACACGCTTGCCTTTCGCTTCTTCTAGAACCTGCCGGTACATGGCCACCTGCGCCTCGTAGCGGGGAAGCGAAGGCGCCACCATGAATTGGAGCTCGGTGCGGAACAGGCCGATGCCATCTGCGCCTGCTTCGTGCAGATGCGGCACGTCGACGAGCAGTCCCGCGTTGATGTTCAGCTCGACGCGGACGTCGTCCGTCGTCACCGCTGGGCTGTCGCGCAGGCTCTGGTAACGCTCCTGCCGCCGCGCCCTGAAGCGCACGCGATCGGAATAGGCCTGGATCACTTCCGGCGACGGGCGCAGATGCACTTCGCCGGTTTCCGCGTCCACGATCGCCGGATCGCCGGTCGAGACGCGCTCGATGATGCGATGTGCGCCGCCGACTGCGGCAAGCTCCAGCGCGCGGGCGACGATCGCGACGTGGCTCTGTCCGCTGCCATCCTCGATCACCAGCCCGCGCAACTTCGTGCGGTCGTAGTCGAGCAGCTCGGCTGGCCCCATCGTGCGCGCGACGAGGATTACGTCGTCGGGCAGTTCAGCCAGATGATCAGAGGCCGAAGTCCGGCCGGCAAGGATACGGAGCAGCCGGTCCGAGAGATCTTCGAGATCGCGCAGACGCTCGCGCCAGAATGGATCGTTCTGCCGCAACATCTGAGTGCGCGTCGCGTTATGGACGCGCTCGACCGCAGCCTCGGCCGTCAAGCCTTCTTCGACGGCCGCACGCATGCGGCGGATCCAGCCCTTGTCGTTGGCGAACATCTGGTAGGCTTCGAGCACTTCCCGGTGTGCGCCAGCAGCCGACATAGCCTCCTGCTTCATCATTTCGTCGAGCAGTTCGTGTAACCTGATATGGGCTGCCTCGAGCCGGCCGAGCTCCGCCTCCGGGTCGTCCGACAGCAAGACCGTCACCGCGATGCGCGGCTCGTGCAGCACGACATGGCCGAGCGCTATTCCATCGGAGATCGGCTCACCCTTGACCACAACCGACAGCGACTTCGAAATCTCGACGGCGCTGCCGATGCCAGCGACGGCGCCCGACACGACCTGCTCTGCGATCACCATCGTCGCCGCCTGCAGAACGTCGACATCCTCCTCGGAATAAACGCGCGGCGTCTTGTTCTGCACGACGATGACGCCAAGCGTTACGCCGCCGCGCAGGATCGGCACGGCCAACAGCGAATGGTAGATTTCTTCGCCCGTTTCCGGCCGGTAGGAGAAAGCGGGATGTTTCTGGGCGTCCGGTTCGTTTACGGGAATGGCAAGCTCGGCGCAGCGGCCGACGAGACCTTCACCGCGCTTCAGGAGTGTACGGTGCACCGACGTGGGATTTAGACCTTCGGAGGCGAACAGCTCCAGTGAACTGTCTTGCCGCTTGAAGTAAATCGAACAGACCTCGGCGACCATGAGGCCTGAAATCTGCCTGACGATCTTGTCCAAGCGCGATTGGCCGTCGCCGGGCTCGTCCAGGATCTCACGCAAGCGGCGCATGAAAACCCGCAAGGCGGGTTCAGTGGGAAGCGCCCGCGAGTCTCCGCCGCCCCGCCGTTGTGGCGAGGTCGTTCGACGCTCGTTCTTGGGCTCCCGGTCTGTCAATGGTCCCGCATCCGCAACGCCGACATCCGCAATAAATGAATTGCCCCGGCATCACTCGCCTACCGGCAGGGGCATCCAACGACGATCATGTGGCAAACGGAAAGAGGGTCGTCAGGCCCCCGCCCCATCATTCCTTGTCCAGTCCATAAAGCGTGTGCAGCGTCCGCACGGCGAGCTCGGCATAAGCGGCGTCGATGAGGACGCTGATCTTTATCTCCGAGGTCGTGATAGCGTGGATGTTGATGCCCTTTTCCGCGAGCGCCTTGAACATCTTGGAAGCGACGCCTGCGTGGCTGCGCATGCCGATACCGATCACGGAGACCTTTACCACGTCGGCCGACGATTTGACGTCGAAATATCCGATGTCGTTCCGGGCCTCCTTCAGCACGTCGAGCGCCCGCGGCAGTTCTGCCGCCTGGACCGTAAATGTCATGTCGGTGTGCTTGCCGTCGGGCGTGATGTTCTGCACGATCATGTCGACATTGATGTTGGCGTCGGCCAGCGGTCCGAAGATCCGCGCCGCTACACCGGGCTTGTCCGCCACCTTCAAGATGGTGACCTTGGCCTCGTCCTTCGCATACGCGATGCCACTGACGACCTGGTTCTCCACGATTTCTTCCTCGTCGCAAACGATGGTGCCGATATCCTGCCATTCCTTGCCGCCGCGCACGGGCTCGATCGCTTCCGCCGCGACGAAACTCGACAGCACGCGCGTACGCATGCGGTAGACCATCGCGAGTTCGACCGAACGTGTCTGCAGCACCTTCGATCCGAGCGACGCCATCTCCAACATCTCCTCATAGGAGACCTTGGGCAGCCGTTTGGCTTTGGGGACGATGCGCGGATCCGTGGTGTAGACGCCGTCGACATCGGTGTAGATGTCACACACGTCCGCCTCGAGCGCGATCGCGAGCGCCACAGCGCTCGTGTCCGATCCGCCGCGGCCCAGCGTAGCAATCCGGTTGCGCTCGGGCTCGATGCCCTGGAAGCCCGTGACCACGGCGACTTCGCCCGCTTCGAGCCGCGCCTTGATCTCGCCGGCGTCGATGCCGCTGATACGGGCAGAACCATGCGCGTTGTTGGTCTTGATCGGAATTTGCCAGCCCTGCCAGGAGCGAGCCTGGATGCCCATGGATTGCAGGACGATTGCGGTGAGACCGGCGGTCACCTGCTCTCCGGAGGCGACGACGGCGTCGTATTCGCGTGCGTCGTGAAGAAGCGAGGCTTCGCGAACCCAAGCGACGAGCTGGTTGGTTGCCCCCGACATTGCCGAGACGACGACGGCGACGCGGTTCCCGGCGTCCACTTCACGCTTGACGTGTTTGCCGACATTGCGGATTCGCTCCACGTTGGCGACCGACGTGCCGCCGAATTTCATGACTACGGTCGCCATGCCGTTTCCCGTCCGTCAGCCGTACCCCCGCTTGATGGGGGCATGCCCCCACGGGAATTGAAGATTGATTTCGCGGTTCATCCAGGCCGGACTACACGCGCGCCCCCTCATAGCGGGTCGGCCCCCGCCTCGCAACTTTGCTTGTGCGCTAATTCTACGCAGTCTGCGCCACAAGTATCACCATTGGTCAGGCCTGCTATTCGGCAAGCTGCGGGGCGGACTGCCGGGGCACTCTTCGGGGAGCGTTCAGCCAGCTCCAATTCGACTCGTTCCCCGGCTCCGGCACCTTAGGCACCAACAGGGCGAGCGTCAGCGACAGCATTGCGATACCCGTGCCGAGCCAGAAGATGATCGAGGGATCACGATGGCCGAGCGCCCCGAAAACCACGGGGATGATCACTGCAGCGATATGGTTGAATGTGAAGGCGACGGAAGTCGTGGCCGTCATATCGGCCCGGTCGCCGATCTTCTGAATATAAGTCCGTTGGGCGATTGCAAGCGAGGTCGAAGCACCATCGATGACAAACAGCAGCGCCGCAATTGCCGCTGACGTGGTCATCGCATAGCCCGTGAACACCAGGATCAGGATCAGATTTTCCAGGATCATCGTGCGCCGCTCACCGATGCGCTCGATCAGCCGCCCGATTCTCGGCGCAAGAAGCGTCGATGCGAAAGCGGTGACCAGATAAAGCAAGGCAATCTTGTCGACGCCGAGCCCGAACCGGTCGACCAGAAGGAAAGCACCGAACGCGACGAAGATCTGTCGCCGCGCTCCGCTCATGAAGGTCAGCGCATAATAGAGTCCGTACCGCCGCCGCAGAACGAGCGTTTTCCTTTGTACTACAGGGCCTTCATACTGCGGGAAGCGCCGGAACGCCTGCCATGTCAGGAGAATTCCAGCGAGGCCGAACACCATGAACACGGTGGTGTAGGAGACTAGGCCGCTCCATACGGTCAGAGCGAACACGATGGTGTAGGCGACGAACTGAGCCGCCGACGTTGCGCTCTGGATACGCCCCATCTCGCGCGCGGCGTTCTCCTGCCGCAGTAGCTGCAACTGCAGAGAATGGCTGGCTGTCTCGAAATAATGAAAGCCGATCGACATAGCGAGTGTGGTCAGCAGGATGCCACCTAGCGAAGGAAAAAAGCCGGTCATAGCAATGCCGATCGAGGCCATCACCAAGCTTATGTAGGCGAGTGACTGCTCGCGCAGCCAAATCAGCCAGAAGATCGCCGTGAACGCCAACAGACCAGGAAGTTCGCGCATTGATTGATTGAGGCCGGTCTCAAACCAGCCGAAACCCGCCTGTTCGCGGGCGAAATTATTGATAAGCGCCTGCCAGCCGGCAAATCCCAGCGTGTTGACAAAGCCCAGCACCATCAAGAACTCGGTCGGCGTTGGGGCGCTGCGAGGCGCTTGCTGGCCGTGGCTGTCGTCGCCTGCGAGATTGAAGTGGGCGAGATTGAAAGGGAGCATCGCGCCTCGCTGGTGGCTGAGGGGCACATCCCCATTTCAAGTTGGCGACTGGCCGGAGACGATAGTGACGGGAAGCGAGGTGCGTCACGTCGGCAGCACAAGCTTGACGAATGATCTAACTAGCGAAGCCCGTTGATGCTGACAATCCGCCTGCTGGATCTCTACTGGATCTGGCCAACACGTGAAGACGACCATGTGTATTCCGCCAGTCCCAAACTGAGCAGTTTTACTTCACCAATTTCCAACTACTTAACGATTCATGCCTAGTCTTGTTGCAGACGGCAGCCAGTACCGGCTCTCTCGTTGGAACGGGCGCGCGTGGGAATTGGAGTGAATTTGGATGTCTCAGGTATTCAAGGCCGGCGATCGTCTTGTGCTGGAGTTGGCGGAACGCGTCGGCGAAGACGTTGAACAGCAGACTCGCTGGTTCGACTTCCAACTTCTGTCTCCGTTGCTTCTAGGGCTCTTGGCACCCTTTATGATAGCTCAGTATTATGAGCCGGAAGCGCTACGTCATCTGAAGTGGCCGATCTGGATTTTCCTGATCGTGATGTTCGCGGTCTGTTCGGCGCTCTTCTTCTACACTCATCATTTTCCTGGCCATATCAACAAGATTGTTGTCGACCGCGAAGCAAGGACGATCGAGATCGAGTGGCGTAACTTGATGGCGCAGGCCTCCCAGATCGTGCCGTTCGCGGATATCACAGCGCTCCGCGTCAGGCAGGACTACGATGACGACGGTCGCCCAACCCAGATCGCAGAGCTGGTGCTTCGCACGCGGTCGCCGATCCGGTTGCCTGCAACGATCTCCGAAGAGCAATTGCGTCCGCTTCGCGCATCGATCGGGCTGGGCTGAAGGCTCCGAGTCGGCTATCTGCCTCTATGGCCGAGGCTGCGGCAGTCATTGAACGCGGCTCGGCAAGGAGCTGTGCGCCGCGTGAGTGTGCCTGAGACAGTCCCCGATTCTGCCGCGTCGTCAGGCCCTTGGCCCGCCGGCGTGATCCCGACCGCCGAATACGCAGCGGCCCTCAACCATATCCGGGAAGATGCCGGCAATCTTTTCATCACCGGCCGCGCCGGCACGGGCAAATCGACTCTGCTCCGTGTCCTGGCTCGCGAAGCCGGTGAACGCGCCGTCGTTCTGGCTCCAACGGGGCTCGCAGCCGTTAACGTCGGCGGCCAGACCATCCATTCCTTCTTCGGTTTTCCCCCGCGGCTGATCCGGCCCGACGACATCCGCCGCAGCCGCAACGGCCGGGTGATGCGCAAGCTCGATTTGCTCATCATCGACGAGATTTCGATGGTGCGGTCCGACCTGATGTGGGCAATCGATCAGTCGCTGCGCCTCAATCGCGGACGCGCCCGCGAACCTTTCGGCGGACTGAAGCTCATTTTATTCGGCGACATGCATCAGCTCCCTCCCGTGGTGCAGGAGGCCGAGGTCGCCCAGCATCTCGACGACGTCCACGGCGGTCCGTTCTTTTTCAATCATTCCGCCCTGAAGGACGGAGCGGGCACGATGCTGCTGGAGCTCGAACAGGTCTTTCGTCAGCGCGACGAACGTCTGCTGTCGCTGCTCAACAGCGTTCGCGAAGGCGAGGCGAGCGAGGAGGAACTTAACTTTCTCAATGAGCGGGTGAACCCGGTCCGCACGCTGCAGGAAGGCGACCCTTACGTCATCCTCACGCCGACGAATGCCGCAGCCAGCCGCATCAATCTCGCTTATCTCGATGCATTGGCCGGCACCCCGCAGGCCTATGAGGCGAGCGTCGCCGGCGATTTCTCGCAAAGTGCCCAGCCGACCGATCAGACGCTGGTGCTGAAGATCGGCGCCAAGGTCATCATGCTTCGCAACGATTCAGAGCGGCGCTGGGTCAACGGCTCGATCGCGCGCGTATCGAGGCTTTCCGACCAGAGGGTCTGGATCGAGATCGGTGGCCGCGAATACGAGATCGAGCCGGCCTCCTGGGAAAGCCGCCGATACGCATTCGACCAAGCCGAGAACAAGATCGTCGAGACCGTAGCCGGCTCATTCAAGCAGTTCCCGATCCGGCTCGCCTGGGCGCTGACCATCCACAAAAGCCAGGGTCTGACACTCGACAAGGTCTATATCGACCTGGGGCGGGGAACGTTTGCCCACGGGCAGACGTACGTTGCCTTGTCCCGGTGCAGAACCCTGGAAGGTCTGGCGCTCGCGCGCCCCTTGCGCACCACGGATCTCAACTTCGACAAGAGCGCGACAGCCTACCGCACCTTGTTCGAGCGGCTGGGCGTCGATCCCGCGCCCGCACAAAAAAGCGTTTTATTGTAACGACTTAATTTGAAAAGACCGCGCTGAGATTGCGGGCTCACTCATCGCGCAATGGGTGCCCAACTTCAGTACATTGGCGCGTGCAGCGCACAAACTATATTGCGCTGCACAATGAAGTGCGCTATATGAGTTTCACCATACAGGAAAAACCCAGCACCTAATGGGACGGCGATACGCCGACGGTAGAGCATGTCGATAGCCAAAACCAAGATTTCAGCGGTTCGCGCCGGCGCGAAGCATACCGCACCCAAGAAAACCGCCACTCCCAATATGAAGATTGTGAAGCAAAAGTCCGCGACCTCGGCGTCCGCGCCAACAGCAAGGAGCAAACCCATGAACGAACAATTCACTCGCCAGGCCCAAGACATGTTCCGCGCCGCTCAGGACGCCAAGATCCCCGAGCAGTTCCAGGCCATCGCCGAGGACGGCGTCGCAAAGACCCGCGAAGCGTACCAGAAGATCCAGAGCGCCACCAAGGACAACGCCAAGGTTGTCGAGGAGTTCGTTCTTGCAGCGCAGGCCGGTGCCAAGGCGATCGGCGATAAGGTTATCGAGAACACAGCTGCCAACACCGAAGCCGTGTTCGACGCAGCCCAGGCTATCGCTCGGGCACGTTCGATCCCCGAGTTCGCTCGCCTGCAGGCTGACTTCATGCAGCAGCAGATGGCCGTTGCCAGCTCACAGACCAAGGAGCTGCTCGAACTCTCGCAGCGCTTTACCCGCCAGACCATCGAAAGCGTGAACGCTGCTGCGTCGCGCTCGTTCGAGACCATGAAGCGCTGATCGTTCGATCGTCCGCTACTCGTATATAAAACGGCCGGCCCCACACACCGTGAGGCCGGCCGTTGCTTTGAATTTTTACCATTTCACAATGTTGTCGCCGCGAGTGTGGCAGCTCTCGCACGCTGTGATCTCCAGTTTGAGTTGGATCGCTCTAGCGATTGATACACGTAAATAAAATCAGATCCAGCAGTCCCCCTTCAGCCAACGACCAGATGCCGTTGACCGCCGAAGCGGCGTGCCACACTGGTTCTCCTCGTCACCATTTGTTTGCTTTTCACTACACAAACCTGAAATGCGCGCTAGGATGGCGCCATGCTGGGTTCGAGTTCACAAATCGTCGTGCGTCGTGGCCGTCCAAGTGACGCCAAGGTGCTGTCCGAAATCTTTCGCGACAGCTGGCGGAACGCGTATGGCGGCATCATTCCGCATCAACATCTCGAGGGCATGATCTCGAGGCGTGGTCCAAAGTGGTGGACGAGCGCCGTACGGTCGCGTGAGAGCCTGTTGGTGCTGAGCTTCGCTCGCGAGGTCGTGGGTTACGCAACTCTTGGGCTCTCCCGCACCCGTGGCCGCATCGGCAAAGCCGAAGGTGAAATCTACGAGATCTACCTTTCGCCGCTGCAGCAGGGCCAAGGCCTTGGTGAGCATCTCTTCGAGGGCTCCCGTCATGCCCTGGAGTTGCGCGGCCACGCCGGCCTGATTGTCTGGTCGCTCGCGGACAATCAAGGCGCGCTGGACTTTTACTGGCGACGCGGCGGTCGTCCGGTCGCAGAAACGACAGAGCTGATCGGCGGCGCGAAGCTCAAGAAGATCGCGTTCGAGTGGAATTGATCAGATTTTGGTCGATTCCACCGGAATAGGCCGCGCGCTGGAGTTCTCACATCGGCCCTTTGCCTGATGCGCCAAGCACGGTTGGGGTCGCTGGGCACTGCCGCTTCTTCGCCTCCGCGATCGCCCATGTCCTCGCGATAGCCATCGCGTCAGGATTGGCCAATGCGTCGATCACTGCGAGCCGGCAGGATTCCTTCGCATCGACCTTGGTGACCACAAGAACCTCGCCTTTCGCGTCGTCGCGTGAAGTGTGAAACCGCACGATCGTCGCGAAGGGCACGATCCGGCCTCGCACGTCGCTTTCCACGCGCCATTCAACAGTCGGCCGGCGCTTGCCGTCGAAGATCGTGTTGAACGAATTCAGCGTCTGCGTGGACGAAGTCCTCTTTTGCGGCGCGGAACCGAAGCCGAGCATCTGGCGCAGATCGCCTTCGGCCAAATAGATCGGATACCCCCGCAAGCCCGGACACAGCCAAGCCCCTCCGTCCCGGTTCTTCGAAAGGCGGCGGCACTCCTTCAGGTCGATTGTGGTCAAGCGGCTCTTGTTGAGGTCGACGGCTACTGCCG
>CANJPN010000055.1 GCA_947475855.1 Bradyrhizobiaceae bacterium | reverse complement strand
TACCGATAGCCGTCCATATGCTTTGGTGCCGGGCGCAGCCACGATGCGCTCGGCAACCTCCTTCTGGAACATCAGCGTCATCCGCGAGAACCACGGAGGCCATGGCTCCGTCTCGAGCCAGCCGATCAATAGCCGCGTCGCCACGCCATACGGAAGGTTGGCCACGATGCGCACTTCGCCGGCGGCATGTTCGCCCAGCAACTCTTGGCAATCCGCTGCAAGTGCATCCGCGCCATGCACGATCAACCGTCCGGGATAGCGTTCCGAAACAGCTGCAAGTGCTGCGAGACAACGATCATCGCGCTCGATCGCGATTACACGCTGTGCCCCTTCGATGAGCAATGCACGCGTGAGGCCGCCTGGGCCCGGCCCGATTTCGAGGACGGTAACGCCGTCGAGCGCTCCAGCGATACGCGCGATGCGTCGCGTCAGGTTGAGATCCTGGATGAAGTTCTGGCCCAGGCTCTTTTTCGCCGTTAGTCCATGATCCGCGATCACCTCGCGCAGCGGTGGCAAACCGTCCGGGCTCCTGCCGGATCGAGCGGGATTCTCGACATCATCCGTCATGAGCGCAGAGCCGCAGCAGAGCGATGAATGGCCATATCCCGGGCACACTCGAGTGCAGCCAGCAGACTGGTACACGACGCCAGACCTGTCCCGGCGATATCGAATGCGGTGCCATGATCAGGTGATGTACGCACGAACGGCAGGCCCAGCGTGATGTTCACGCCTTTGTCGAACGCGAGCGTCTTGAGCGGGATCAGTGCCTGATCGTGGTACATCGCCAGCACAGCGTCGTAGGTTGCGCGGGCCGCCGGATGGAAGAGTGTGTCGGCCGACAGTGGTCCGCGCACGTCGAAGCCTTCTGCCTTGAGCCTCTCGATCGCCGGTGCGATGACATCACGATCTTCAGTCCCCATTGTCCCGTTTTCACCGGCATGCGGGTTGAGGCCTGAGACAGCGATGCGAGGTGCCGGGCATCCGAAATCCCGACGCAGCGCCTCCGCCATGATCCGAACCGTGAAATCAATGTCATCGGCGGTGATCAGCGAAGGGACCGTCGCCAACGAAACATGAATGGTCAGCGGAACGACGCGTAGTTCCTCGGCCGCCAGCATCATGACGGAGCGATAGGTCTTTCCAGGGTAATACAACCCCGCGAGTTCGGCCAGGAATTCAGTATGACCGGGATGCCGGAAACCTGCGTCGTAGAGAACGTGCTTCGCGATCGGGTTCGTCACGAGTGCAGCCGCGTCCCCCATCGCAACCGCCTTGGTCGCCAACTCGATTGCGGTGATAACCGCGCGGCCATTCTCGGGGTCCGGCTTGCCCGGCACCACCGGCGCCGCACAGCGCACATCGATAATTGGCAATGAGTGCCTGAACACCCGGCCGGCTTCGCGAACCGAAGTCACGAGCTGCAATGGCACGTCCAACTTCAGTCTGTCGCGCCGCTCTGCGATCACGTCGGCATCTGCAAAGAGCCCGAAGGCAGGAGCATTGCGAACGTGGCGTTGGGCCCACGCGGCAAGTGCGATATCGGGACCGATCCCCGCAGGCTCACCGCCCGAAAGCGCCACGACCAAACCCTCGGGCGAGATGTCATCGCCTACAGGCACAGTGACCAGCGCATCGGATTTTACAGTCGAAGCCTCGGTACGCTCGGGATCGCCCACTCAACGGTTCTCTATGATTGCACTGTCCAGAAGCTTGCGTAGATGGTTCTTTGACAATCGCTCGAACGTGCCCTGCCGCTCTTCGTTGGCGAGCTGTGTCCGCTTGATCTCCGCCGCCTTTATCACCTTGCGCCCGCAAACCGCGTAAAGCTCGATCCCCGTCGAGGTCATTGCCGGAGGCACCATCGTATTCTCCTGCGCATTGAGCAAGAGCGTCCGCGATGGTTCTGTAAACGTGGAGACGTTGCGCGCGCCCATATTCTCATGGCGCGCCCCATCCACCCGTGCCGCGAGGGCGGCAACGCCGTTACAATTCTTGAACTGTCCCTGCAACTTCTCGGCCTCCGCGAGCCGCACCGCCATTGATTTCTGATCGAGTTTCGGCGGCACGGTGATCACGATGCGCTGGAGCTGCAACTCGACCTCGTCCGCCCCCCCCGTGAAGTTCTCCAGTGCCTGATCGAGCTGGCGTTGGCTTGGTTGGGTCAGATGGCTGTACTGCTTGCGCACCGCATCGGTCCACGCGAGTTGCGCGCGGAAACGCGCTTTCAATGTCATGACGTCGATGCCCATACCGGCAAAGTGACGTGTGAATTCCAGTGGAGACATCTTGTTGCGCAGGGCTAGATCTTTGATGAGATCATCAACCATGGATTCGTCTGGCGTTGCGCCGGTTCGGCGCGCGTCCTGCAACTTTATGATTTCCTCGATCAGTTCCTTTTTCGCATTCTCGCGCATCGCGGGGATCGAAGCTGACCGTGCCTGCTCCACCGCCTGCTTCTGAAGGCCCAACGAGTAGACCTTCTGCTTCTCCTGCAGGATCGCCATAATCTGCTCGCGGGTCTTGCCTTGGTTCGCGTTGACCGTCTCTTGCACGATCTGCTTCCACCGGGCATTCACCGACTCGGACGACGCGAGCTCCTTCATTCTGGCCTGCGCGCGGGACTGTATATCCGCACCCAGCGACATGAGCCGCGCGCGTTGATCGATCTCGTAGGCCGTGATCGGCTCTCCATTTACAAGCAAGCCGATGCGCGTGCTGGCAGGTCCCTTGGGAACGCTTCCGACATCGCTATCAATTGCTGCAGCTTCGACCGGCTTTTTTGGACGCGCGACGACCTTGGGCTTAACCTGGGGCGCTGCTACTGGCGGTGGCGCCACGGCTTGAGGAGGCGGCGCCATGCTCGGCATCATCTGTTGAGCGGGCGGTGGCATCGGCACCGAGGGACCCGGCGAGGGTGAGATGATCACACCGGGCAGCGGTGCTTGAGCAACGACCTGGGTCGCAGCAACAAAGCCGGCAACCGCTATGACGGCAAACGAGCGCTTGGAGTACATGTTCCGGTGTCTGGTTTCATACATGGCGTCTCGCCGTCGCTCACTTGAGAAAGCCGCCCCCGCATCCGAACGTCGTACACAGCCTGGCAGCCAAGCTAATACGCGAAAAGATCTTTTCAATCCCTGTCCGAAACGAAGGTGACCGAACCGCGTGCATCTCAGCCAGACGCTCCGGGAGTGATTCCACGATTCGCAGTCGACAAGCATAGCCCGAAACCGACGAGTGCAGAGCCGCTTATGCACATCTGACAATGGCGTGGGCATGGCGAAGCCGCTTCGAACCTCCGATTGACCTAGTGCTCCCGAAGGGGACGTCCCAGGAAAGCGCACGGAAGCATAGAGCGACGCAATAGTCGTCGAGCTCGGCAAGTCCATGCCCCGGCCAGTGTGCTGGTGAATCAGACAGCTATCTACGCCACCACCGTGGCGCAAAACCCAAAACCTGGATCAGGAGAACTGCCCCTCGGTGGAGGCATCGGCGACGCGCGACGAGACAACTCGCAGCCCAAACTCAGCGGAGGGCGCTGACGGGATTGTCGGAGAAGACCTGATCGAGAATGTTCGTCTTGTAACGGAATTCCCCGAGATACTTCAGTTCGACACGGAAAAGGATCGCCCGGTCCGGTCGTACGTCCCGCGTGGCGTCCGTGATATGAGTTTCCATGTAACTCGCGGTCATGACGTAGCACTCGTCCGCGTATCGCAGCTGCGCGACGTTCTGGATCGGCTTGCTATTCGTAAGTGAATAGCGCGTTTGGCCACTGATACCCCAGCGGTCCGTGACACGGAAGCCGACCGCCGCCAGCAACTCCTGTTGATCCTGAACAAGATTGAGTGCCGAGCTTGCAGCTGTATAGGCGTAGCTGACCTGCCCGTAGACTGGCCCGTAATCGAACCCGGCCACTGTATCAAGCCGCCGCAGTTCCTTGGTCTGCTCGTCGAAACGAGCCTGTGTAACGGAGCGCAGCCCCGAGAATGGCGACACGTACAGGCCCAGCACGTAGTCGGACATGTTTCGCTGGAGGCCGCTAACCGGCGAATAGAGCAGCCGACCATCGGAGTCGGTGCCCGGATTGACCACCGAGTTGCTCTGGAAAATGTTGTCGCCGGAGACGTGGTAACTCTGGCCCGCCATCACGCGGATAGACCCGCCCGCGTTCGATTGGAACGTATACTGCAACCCATAATTCGCACGTACGCCCGTATCGATCCGGTCGAAGCAGCCGGTCTTATCCTCGAACAGGTTGTCGTCGCTGAACACCTGGCTCCGGCAATCGAGATCAGGCAGCCGCCGCTGATCGAGCCGGGCATTGCGCGCAATGACCTGTCCAATCGGTTCGACCGTATGGGATGCAGACTGCGTCGACATCAACCAGGGATAAGAATAGAGCAAGCCTGCGGTGGCCACGCCCCGCGTGACCGTCTCATCTGTCTGCGCTCTTCCGGTAAGCGGGTCGACCGTATCCTTAAAGGTGATGATGTCGCCACGCCCCTGGAAGAACGGCGTGTACGACTGCCCCAGCAGATCGACCATCGTCCGCCGCCAGTTGACGCTACCCGTAGCTCGGCTGACGTTGCTGTCGAGCCTGTTGCGGCCATCGGTGAATGTAAGGTCCTGCGAATAGTTCAGCGCGTTGGCACTCAGCTTCAACTCTCCGCCGGCAACGGGATTATTGAAGTAGTAGTTGTAGTCGACTACAGGCGCGGCACGCGCCGTCGAAGACTGTGACGGATTGACAGTGGGTGAGCTCCCCGGAGGGTCTGTGTCCCCAGCGTTCAGATACAGGCCGCCCACGTGATACATCGTGAGGCCGAGATAATTGCGCTCGCTGCGCCCGCTCATGAAGACCTGATTGACCCGGTCTTTCTGAAGAATGTTGTCAAGCCGATAGAATTGCCGGAATGACCGGTCGGACTCGCCGATGATGTCCCAACCGAAATTCCACCACGACGACAGGGAGAAGGCGCCGCGCGTCTGCACGCTGCCACGCCATTTTTCATGCAGCGCGGCATTGATCGACTGGTCATTGTTCTGCTCGATACCGGCGAGCTTGATATTGTACTGGCCCGAGACATCCCCGACCCGGAGCCTTTGGCGCCACTCACCCTGATAGAGCATCCCCTGCTTGGAGAGATACATCGGGTTGAAGAGGAAGTCGTAGCTGGGATCGAGCGCGAAATGATATGGCGTCTCGAATCCCGTACCCAGCCGCGTGTAGCTGGAATACTCCGGCATCAGGAACCCCGAGCGCGACTTCACGGTCGGATCGGCATGCTGGAAGTAAGGTGTGTACAGCACGGGCACGCCGAACAGCTCGAATTGAGCGTTCTGGTACGTGATGGACTGCTTGTCCTTGTCGTGAATGATCCGCTGCGCCGCGATGCACCACAACGGCGGCTTGCCGGGATCGTTTTTGCAGGGAGTGAATTTGCCCTGGTCGAATTCGGTAACGTTGCCTTCGCGCCGGATCGCGCGACGCGCCACGATGCGCGTGTCATCCTTGCCGACGACACTGAGCGATTGGACGAACGCTTCAGCGAAATCCGCCGTCGTGACCAACTTCTCGGCTGAAATGATCGCTCCGGGCCGGCCTGGCTCGTCCGGCTCACGCAGCTTCGCATTGCCTTCAGCGGTGATCGAATTGGCCCCCTGGTCGTAGACCACCCGGTCCGCCGTCAGCGCGTAATTGTTGTAATAAATCTCGACGTTGCCGCGTGCGATCACCCGATTGTTCTTGGTGTCGTACTCGAGCTCGTCCGCATTGAGATACAGCGGGGTAGCTTTGTCGCCCTTGCGGAAAGGACCGACCAGCGTCGTTCCCTTGGCGCTACCGAAGACTTGGTTTTCCCGCGGCGTTCGGGCGGTACCGGTATTGATCTGGGCCAGCGCTTCTCCAGCCATCAGGCACGCGAACGCAGCAGCCGCGAAACCGAGAGCCGACACGGATTTTCCCGCCCGACTCCCTTTCGAGGTCCCCTTTCCGGCCATCACTCGGATGAAGCCGTGACGCATTACGTGCTAGTCCCCCTCAGCATCATCGTCATGAAGCCATGCGAATTCAAAGGATTATTCCCGCCGCCGGCCTGATAGCCCTGGTTCCCCGACAAACGCATCGATGCCGCGCCCCACCACGATTGGGTACCCCCGCAGCAACTCCACGTCCAGTCTGGAAACCATCTACCACGCTGCACCATAGCTGCTCGTCAACGCCCCTGAAATGACCTTTCCGACACACCCGGTATCTATTTCGACCGGAAAGGCCCCCAGGCCGCCCCGCGGTAACGATTTCTCAGCCATCTTCCTGGCGCAGCAGCACCGTCATCGAGGCGACGATCGTCAACGCCACCGGCGTCCAGACCGCCAGCGTCGGCGAAACCAGTCCCGAGACCCCGATCTGCCGCGACACTTCGGCCATCAGCAAGAAGCCGAAGCCGCCCAACATACCGTAGACGACCATGGACTGGATCTTGCCGGATCGGAACGACTTCAGCGATACCGTAGCGCCCATCAGGACCATCGCCAACAGCAGCAGGGGTCGCGACAGCAGGAGCTCGTATTGGATGCGAAAACGCGAGGAGGAAAGCCCCGCCTTTTCAGTCGCCTCTATGATTCCTGGCAGTTCCCAGAACGACACGGAGATCGCCGTGCCCAGGGCATCCCGGACGCGCTCGGGGCTCAGAAACGTACTGACCAGATAGGTCGAGAACCGCTCGGGCGGTTGCCCCATCCGCGTGACGATCGCGTTGTCTATCTCCCAATAGCCGTCCCTGAGGTTGGCGCGATCACCGTCGATACGTTCTAGGAACTGACCACGTAGATCGTACTGAACGACCATCGGTCCCATCAGCGTCATGCCTCGGTTGAAGGCGGAGTGGGCACTGACGACCGATGCGCCGTCCGCGCCTTCCTGCCGCAACCACGCACCATTCGACTGGGACGCCAGAAAGTTCGATTCGCGGCCGAAAACCTCAGAAAACAGCCTCTCGGCCTCCGCTCGTGCTGCAGCCGCGACCGGATTGTAGATTGTGATCGTGAATACGCCGATCAGGGTTGCGACGACGATTGCCGGCCGCAAGAACTGCCAAACCGACATGCCCGCCGCACGCATGACCGCGAGTTCGCTCTTGCGATTGAGCATCAAAAGCGCCCCGATCGCGCCGACCTGGACCGCGAACGCAAGAAGTAATTCCGTGTAGGCCGGCAAGCGGAGAAGCGTCAGCCAGATCAGTGTCTTGGCAGGCACGTTGCCGCGCTTGCCCGATTGCCGCAGAACCTCCACGAAGTCGATCATGAAAATCAGCACGGAGCATAGGAAGAACGTGCCGAGCATGGCCACGGCGTAGCGTTTCGCGAGATAGAGAGTTAGAATTCGCCCACCGGTCATCTCGGTCCCCTCACGTCGGTCGTCTCGCCGCGCCAGGGCTTGAAGTGGTCAACTTGTCCTTCCCCGCGCGTCCCCATGGCAACTTCGGAAGGAAGCGCGTCACGGTCTCGAGCGCTGCATCGATCCTCGGTCGCAGCCACGGGGGTCTGTTGGTGCGCCCTCCGAACTGGATCATCATCAGTCCGACTATGATGAGACCGAGCGGTAGACCATAGAGAACCGGCACCCACTTCTCATCGATCACGACGAGGTTGTTGGCAGCGAGACCGCCGACGCGAGCCCCCATGCTCACGGCCCCTGCCGCGGCTATGGCCTCCGATCGGTTCTGACGAGTCGACTGCGCCCTCCCGATGAAGGCCACCGCCAGCAGCACGAATGCGAGCGCGTAAAACGGATTGGCGAAGCGCTCATGCAACTCGGCCCTGAACTGGCCTGGCTGCCTCAGGAAATCAGGATCATTCGCTGCGGGATAAGCGAGCTCACGGAAATACCGCTCACGCGGCTTCAGCTCCACATGCCCCGTCTTCGGCTCGAACCGTTCGAGGTCCACGACGTAACTTTGGAATTCGATGATCTGAGGCGGCTCGACCGGCGGATTCGCGCGCCGAAGCACATGCCCGTCCTGCATGAGCAGGTAGGGCTGGCCCTGCTGTTTGATCAGCGTGCCGGTTTCCGCCAAGTAAGAAGTCGCGACCTTGGGATCCCGCGTATCGTGCATCACGAGGCCGAGCAGCCGGCCGTCCTGCGACCGCTCGCGGATGTGGATCGTGAGCCCGCCTTCCATGCTCGAGAACCGACCCGGCTGGATCACCTGTCCGATCAGGTCGGATCGCATCTGGATGACGTATTCACGGAGCAATTTCAGGCTCCACGGCATCCCCACGTGATTGACGAACGACACCGCCATGGCGACGATCGCTCCCAGCACGAGCAACGGCCGGGTAATGGTCCAAGAACTGGCGCCCGACGCCGTCAGCACGATCAGTTCGCTGTCTCCCGACAACCGGTTGAGCGTGTGGATCACGGCGACCAGCAGAGCCACCGGCGCGATCAAACCCATCATGTTGGGGAGCGCCAGGGTGGTCATTTTGATGAATGTAAAAGCGTCCTGACCTTCGGTCGTAACGAGGTTGAGCTGTCTCAGGGCGAGCGCGATCCACACGACGCCTGAAAGCGACAGCAAGATCAGCACCACGGCTCCGGACGCCTGGCGGAACACATATCGTCCGAATATGCTCATACGCCCCCGTTCGAGCTACCGGCTGGAAACAATGCCACAAACTCCAGGCAAGATTACCCCGGAGCGTCTCCCGCGACGACCACCGACAGCCCCCTGCCCCGCGTCCCATACCACGATGGCGGAAATTCGGCTGCGGTTTCCCCGAAATCTTCTCCCGCCGCGAGAAGCCCCGGGTCTTTCCAGCAATTCCTCGGCAGGGTAGTGTCCACTGCCTGCAGCCACCCACACTGCCACGCCATCCGCCCGAACGTCCCCGACGGTCGGCAGCGTCGATGGCCGAATGCACATCGCCGAGAACCCGCACAAGGATCCAAACCGTTATGTCCGATCGCCTCGAAATTGCGTTCGCCGCCCTTACACAAGGCCTCGAGCCCGCAGTCGCGGCGCTCAGCAGTGACGACCTCGCGCTTGCCCCGACCCTTCGTCAGATGGACGCCAAGTCCGGCGGAGCCGTATTGAAGGCGGCTGAAGCCGCTGCATTCAAGGGCAAAGCCAAAACCTCGATCGAACTGCTCGGCCAGACCACCACCGGGGCATCACGCCTCGTCGTCATCGGCGCGGGACACCCGCGCGACGCCAAGGAGACGGATTGGCTGATGCTCGGCGGCTATGCCCTCGGCCAACTCTCCGCGCGTAAGATTTCATCCGCGAGCCTGATCGCAGAGCTGGCCGGCACCGACGGCCCCGTTGCTGCAGATCTGGCAGCCGACCTTGCGCTCGGTGCCATTCTCCGGAGCTATAAATTCGACAAGTACATGACCAAGAACCGCCCCGAGAAAGTCGAGGGCGAGAACGGCGATGCCCAGGCTGACGGCATTCGAAAACTCATCATCCACACGGCTGATCCGGAAGGTGCGCGAGAGGCCTTCGTCACCCGTCAGGCCATGGCCGACGGCATCTTGATGGCGCGCGACCTGGTGAACGAACCCGCGAACACGCTTGGGCCCGTCGAATTCGCCGAGCGCTGCCGGGAACTTACATCGGCAGGCGTGCAGGTTGAAATCCTCGACCTGGCGCAACTGCAGGCCCTCGGCATGGGGGCTCTCCTGGGCGTGAACCAGGGCAGCATCCGTGAGCCGCGGGTCGTTGTCATGCAGTGGAACGGCGCCCGCTCCAAGCGCGCCAAGCCGCTGGCATTCCTTGGTAAAGGTGTGACGTTCGATACCGGCGGCTACTCGATCAAGCCCGCCGCTGGCATGGAAGATATGAAAGGGGATATGGCCGGCGCTGCGTGCGTGGTCGGCCTGATGCGCGCGCTGGCGGGCCGTAAAGCGGCGGTCAATGCCGTCGGTGTGATCGGGATCGTCGAGAACATGGTTTCGGGCAATGCCCAGCGCCCCGGCGACATCGTGACGTCGATGTCCGGCCAGACCATCGAGGTCCTGAACACCGACGCCGAGGGCCGCCTCGTGCTTGCCGACGTCATGACCTACACCCAGGATCGCTTCAAGCCGAAGCTGGTGATCGATCTCGCCACCCTGACCGGCGCGATCATCGTCGCCCTCGGCAAGGAGCATGCCGGCCTGTTCGCGACCGACGACAAGCTGGCCGACGACCTTATCGCCGCCGGCAAGACGACTGGCGAGCGCGTCTGGCGGATGCCGCTCGACCGAGCCTACGACAAGATGCTGGACTCGAAAAATGCCGACATGAAGAATATCGGCGGCCGCAATGCCGGTTCGATCACGGCGGCTCATTTCATCGGCCGCTTCGTCAAGGGCATTCCCTGGGCGCACCTCGACGTCGCGGGTGTCGCCATGGACAGTGCCAAGACGGACATCAACCAAGGCTGGGCCTCGGGCTGGGGCATTCGCCTCCTCGACCGGATGGTTGCCGACGTGCACGAGCGCGGCGAGAAGTAAGCCGGAACTCAGGACCGGTCCGGCTATCCCCGGTCCGGTTTCCTGTTGTATCGTCCCGGCACCGGGTATTTGAAGGTGTCGGTCCGCTGGCGGGCGAGGCGGCCGTGGTCGAAGCGACTTGGTTCAACGACTAAAATCAGTGCTGTTTTCCATAATATATCTTCTGCGAATGACTTTTGGCCAAAGATCCCGCTCCCTCTACCCCGGCCCCGCCTCCTCCAACTGTCGTACGACCTCCGCGATCGCAACGGCGAAGACCGCGATGGCGAACCCCGTCAGCATGTTCACGCTGACGAGTACACCTAGGACCTTGGCGGCGTCAGGCGGCACGAACAGTCCCAGCATCGACACGACGATGTCGTCGAACTTCTGCTTCAAGACGAAAAGCAGCTCGCTCGCCTGCGCGAGGCTCGGGCGAGCGGGCGTATCGAAGAACAGCCGTTTCGTGATGTCGGCCGTCGAGGGATGCGGGAGAAACGCCAACGCGGCGGAATACAGCAGGCCCAGCGGCGCCCCCAACCGGAAGAAGCCCCAGCGCGATGGGTTCGCCCCGAAGGTGATCGACAGCCGCCGCAATAGGCTCGATCCCGCGAATACGCAGACACCGAATACGATCGCGATCGTCTGCAGCCGGCCGGCGTCGGTTCCTGAGAACGTGACGAGCGTCACCACGCCCGCCAGGAGCGCCTTTAGCATGGCCTCGCCCAGCGCCACCGCGCTTCCAATGAAACTCAGTTTCTCGGCGCTGCGTCCGAAATAGAACCCCAACTCGTTCTTCAGCCGAGCCTGTTCAAGCGCGAGCCCGGCCCCCAACGCGATCACCGCCGCGGCGGCCGCCAACCAGAGCGGATAGCGCCAGCCCAACCAGGCAACGCCGGCGACAGCGCCGATCTCGACCGCAAGAATGACGAGGTTCACGAACAGCCTGACGATGATCATTTGCACCCCCCAAGACAACCAGGCACCGCCAGTCTATTCCCCATCGCCGCGGCTGCGCCGGCCCGCTTTCACATCCGACCGCCGTTTCTTGCCCTCGATCCGCCGAAGCTGCGAGCCATAGGTCGGTTTGGTCGCCTTCCTCGGCTTGGGCACGTAAAGCGCCTGCCGGATCAGCTCGGCCAGTCGCTCGCGGGCGTCGTCACGGTTCTGCGGCTGGTTGCGGAAACGGTTGGCGGTGATGACGATCTCGCCGTCGTTGGTCGCCCTGCTGCCGGCCAGTTTGATGAGCCGTTCCTTCACCGCCTGCGGCAGCGACGGCGAGCCGGTCACGTCGAAACGAAGCTGCACCGCGCTCGACACCTTGTTGACGTTCTGCCCGCCCGGCCCCGAGGCGCGCACGAACGTCTCCTCGATCTCGTCGTCGGGGATCTCCAGCTTGTCGTTGACCTGCAGCATCGGTTGTACCGTGACGAAATGGGTATCGACCGTGCTAACAGAGGCCCGAGACGGTGACCAGTCCAGCACGCGGCAGAACCGCCACAGCATCGAGGGACCGACGATGGCCGACGACAGCGGCGCCTCATCCAAGAACCGATCGATCGGCGATCTCATCGCCGTGATGGCGGCGCTGCGGACGCCGGTCACCGGCTGCCCTTGGGATCTGGAACAGAACTTCGCGAGCATCGCGCCCTACACGATCGAGGAAGCCTACGAGGTCGCCGACGCCATCGAACGGCAGGATATGCCGGACCTGAAGGAAGAGCTCGGCGATCTCCTGCTGCAGGTCGTCTACCACGCCCGCCTCGCCGAGGAGGAAGGCGCGTTCGCGTTTCCCGATGTCGCGGAGGCCATCACCACCAAAATGCTCCGCCGCCATCCCCACGTCTTCGGAGACGAGCAAGCGCGCACGTCGGGGATGGCCAAGGGCGCGTGGGAGCGGATAAAGGCCGAGGAGAAAGCCGCCAAGGCAGCCGAGCGTGCAGCGCTGGGGCTTCCCCCGAAGTCGAAGGGCGGCGTGTTGGACGACGTTCCGCTCGGAATGACCGCGCTCACCCGCGCGATGAAGTTGCAGGACAAAGCCGCCAAAGTCGGATTCGACTGGCCATCCCTACGCCCGGTGCTCGACAAGATGAAGGAGGAAGTCGCCGAGCTGGATGAGGCGCTTGCTGCCGGTCTTCGTGGCGAGGCCAAAGGAACGCCGATCCCTTACGACGACCGTCGCGCCGGCGACGCCGCTGCCAAAACCGTTGAGCCGACATCCGAAATCGAGGAGGAATTCGGCGATCTGCTGTTCGTGATGGCCAACGTCGCGCGCCACCTGCAGCTCGATCCCGAAGCTGCCCTGCGCCGCGCCAACGCCAAGTTCACTCGCCGCTTCGCCTACATCGAAGCCGAGCTTGCCCGCCGGGGAAAGACGCCCGCACAGTCCTCGCTCGAAGAGATGGACGCGATCTGGAACGAGATCCGGGCGAAGGACAAGACGGCAGGCTAGATCCGTACGACTCTCAAGGGGTCAGACCCGCGGGGTCTGACCCCTTGGCAGACACTGATGCAGGCACGCACGTGACAACACCATCAGCCCTCGGCTAATCTGCCCGCATTTCAACCACCGGATCAGGGCACGTGCCGGGCAAGATTTTCATCAATTACCGCCGCGAGGACTCGCGCGCAGACGCCGCTCGGATTCGAGACCGGCTGGTGGCCGCGTTCGGCGCGGCCAACGTCTTCATGGACGTCGACAATCTCATGGCCGGCCAGCGCTTCGACCAGGAGCTGGAAAAGGCGCTCGTCGAGACCGACATCTTTCTCGCCGTGATGGGCTCGCGCTGGCCGCAGATTCTCTACGAGCGGTCGCAGGCAGGGGGCCGGGACTATGTCCGCGAGGAAATCGCGCAGGCGCTCGAACGCGGCGTGACCGTGATACCGGTCATGATCGAGCGTGCGCCGCTTCCGCCTGAGGATTGGCTGCCAAACGATTTGAAGGCGCTGGTGCTTCACCAGAAGCACGACGTCAGCCACGACCGCTTCGGCCGCGATGTGGAGGAACTCGTAGAGGCGATAAAAGCGGTTAGAAAGGCTCGGGGGGGAGGCGGCACCATCAAGCCGCGACATCTTCCTGATGGCATGAAACGTGTGGCCTACGCTTCGATCGCTGCCGTCGCTGCGCTAAGTGGTTTGTATTTTCTATCAACTTCTCAGTTTCTCTCCAGCGCACCTCAAGCGCTCGTGCAGACACCTGCCGCTACTTCTGAAGCCAAACGTCAAGCGGACGAGGCCGAGCGCAAACGTGTAGCCGATCTGGTTGCCGAGGAGATCCGGCGGCGGGACGCGGAAATGGCGGCCGCCAATAAAAAGGCGGAGGAGGAAGCACTACAGCTGAAACAAGCGCGGCAGCAGGCCGAGGAGGAGCGGCGAAAGGCAGAAACCGAGGGCAAGCGCCAGGCGGACCAGGTGGCCGATGAAGCGCGTCGCAAGGCCGCGGCGGATGCAGAGAGAAAGAAAGAAGAAACGCGGCAAGCTCAGATGTCGGCGAAGGCCGCTCAGAAGAACACTGATGATGCCAGGTTGCTAGCCCTTCTGCCCGTACTTGGGGCGGGGCTCTGGGAGGTCCAGACCGTTGCCGATGTGAAGACCGTACCAGATCCACTTGGTGGACCTGACGGGCCTCCCCGTCGCTCGCGCAGACTCTATTGTGCTGATCAGCGCGCGGAAACGGAGCAAAATCGGCGATTTGTTGCCAATTGGAGAGCAACCTGCACCAGTCTCGAATTCGCAGAGAGCGCGGGCAAGCTGACCGTCCGCAGGGAATGTCCGACCAAAGAACTTCCGCTCAATTCGATTGAGCAGACGGTCGCTGGAAACTACAGCTCGGAATTCACGCGACGAGACGTCACCAAGTTCGGAAGCGGGCAGTATGTGACGACCATGACCTCAGCACAAACCTACCGATACCTCGGGCAATCCTGCGGAGGACTCCAAGTCGGGAAAATGGTGGATCAACCGAAGCACTGAGGCGTCGGCTGGGTCGCGCCTACGGCATGATCTGGACCGGGCCCACGTGCAAATTTGCTCGACGCACTCGCTTGCCTATTTGTGCTTGTGCCCGCCGTGCCCGTGATCGTGTCCGTGCCCATGATCATGTCCATGGTCCCCATGATCATGCCCGCAGCCGCAGTCGTCGCCGTGATCATGGTCGTGGCCGTGATGGGAGTTCGGGTCCAATAGCGTCGAATGCATCCGGCGCTCCAGCGCCACAGACGCCTCGCGCGGCGCGTTCGCATCCTCGATCGACAGCCCCATCAACTCGGCCGCGAGACGAATGTCCTCGACGTGGCCGAAATAATGCCGGCGCAGACGGCCTGCGCTGTCGAACAGCAGCACGGTCGGCGTGCCGCGCATCTCGTAGGCTTCCATCGTCTTCGGCAGGCCCTTCCCGGTGTCGCCGCCGGGCGCGTCGATCGCCACCGGGAACGGCCAACTGTATTCGTGCATGAAGGCTTCGAGCGCCGCCGGCGTCATCACCTCGTGATGCTCGAACACGCTGTGCAGCCCGATCACCACGACCTCTTCCGGGCTGAACTGCTCGGCGATCTTCTTGGCCTGCGGCAGACCGTGCTGCACGCAGCCCGGGCACAGCATCTGGAACGCCATCAGCATGACGACCTTGCCCTTGAGGGCCTTCAGCGACAGCGGCTGGCGGCTGTTGACCCAGCGCGTGACGGACAGCTCCGGCGGATTCTCGGGATCGAACATGGCGCTGCCCTTCTCGTCGCTTGAGGTGAATACGGCCGCGTCCTGATACATCCCCGGGCGCCTCCCCGTCCATCGCCATTCAAGCACCACGCATCCATCAACAGTCGCCCCTAGGCCTCCCCCTTGACAGGAAGTCCCCCGAGGGCCTCAACGGGTTGCAGATACGGAAAAGCACGAGATCCAGGGATACAGCGCATGTCGACAGCCAGCCGCACCCGCCTTCGCGACATCATCAAGGCGCGTTCGTTCTCAACGGGCAGCAACGTCAAGCTCGCTTCGGGCCGTACTTCCAGCTTCTACTTCAACATGAAGCCGACGATGCTCGATCCGGAGGGCGCAGCCCTGATCGGCGAACTCACCCTGGAAGCCATCGCCGATATCCCCGCCGACTACATCGGTGGCCTCGAGATGGGCGCTGTTCCGCTCGCCACCGCCGTCGCCATGGCGAGCCATCTGCGCGGCAAGCGTCTGCCGGCGTTCTTCGTGCGGAAGCAGGCGAAGGACCACGGCGCTGAAAAGCTCGTCGAAGGTCTGGCACCCGGTGAAACCCTCAAAGGCAAGCGCTGCATTATCATCGAAGACGTGACGACGACCGGCGGGTCGTCGATGAAGGCCATCGAGGCGGTCAAGAAGGAAGGCGGCATCATCGCCTGCGTCGTCACCATCGTGGAGCGCAAGGAGGGCGCGGTCGAGAACTTCGCAGCCGCCAATCTGCCGTTCCGCGCGATCCTGACGACGGACGATTTCGCGTGATTTCAACCGCGCTAGCCGACACTTCTCGAACATTGGATCGCATCATCGTAGGTTGGGTCGATCCCGGACGCGCATAGCGCGATCCGGGGAGGCCCAACACTGCTCGGCACGCCGTGGAGTGTTGGGCTGCGGCCCGCAGAAGAAGCGAGCCTTGACCCAACCTACGAGGAAGGCGCCTTAGACACGTGAGCTTGTTTTCGCCAGCCCCCCAACATGAGCCGTCCATGACCACGCCGAACGCGCCGACACTCGCTCAGCAGATCGGCGCGTTTGCCGCTGCTGCCGATCCCCAGCGATTGCCAAAGCCCGTCGTCGAGATGCTCAGGTTGCTGATAACAGACGTGTCGGGGCTCTGCGTCGCCGCCCGTCACACCGACTACGTCACGGCCGCGCTCGCCAGCGTCGGCTCTTCCGGGCGCTGCACGGCCATCGGCCACGCCACGCCGCTCGGTCCCTACGATGCGGCGCTGGTCAACGGCACAGCCGCTCACGGCGAGGATTTCGACGACACGTTCGAAGGCGGCCCGGTTCATGCGGGCGCGGTGATCGTCCCGGCGGTCCTCGCCATCGCCGAGCATCGCGGACTATCCGGCGCGGCCGTGATGAAGGGCATCGCCGTGGGCTGCGAAGTGATGTGCCGGATGGCGCTCGTCGCACCGCAGGCAACGCACAAGGCGTGCTTCCATCCGACCGCCGTATTCGGCGCTCCCGCTGCGGCCGCCGGCGTAGCCGCTGCCCTCGGCCTCGACGGTCCACGGATCGCGCACGCCATCGGCATCGCCGGCAGCTTGTCTTCGGGGATCATCGAATACCTCGCTGACGGTAGCTGGACCAAGCGCCTGCATGCCGGCCAGGCCGCTCAATCCGGCATCCGCGCCGCGCTGATGGCCGAAGGCGGCTTCATCGGACCGGCCACCGTGCTCGAGGGCCACCACGGTTTCTACAAGGCCTTCGCCCCCTCGAAGACGCCCGACTTCGTGCCGATGATGGACAAGCTCGGCTCGGCCTGGGTGATCGAAACCATCGCATTCAAGCCCTACGCCTGCGGAACGATGACCCAGCCGTACATCGACTGCGCCATTGAACTCGCGCGCAGCGGCGTCAAGGCCGACGACATCGCGAGCATCGTCTGCGAGGTCGGCGAAGGCACAGTGCACCGCCTGTGGGCGCCTTTGCCGTTGAAGCAATCGCCGCCGAACGGCTACGCCGCGAAGTTCTCGTCCCCCTACTGCCTCGCCGTCGGCTTCCTGGATGGCCGTGCGGGCCTTGGCCAGTTCACCGACGAGCGCGTAGCGGAGCCTGCCGTTCGTGCACTCGCTGCGAAGGTCTCCTATGTCGTCGATCCCGCGAACCCCTACCCGCGGGCCTTCACCGGTCACATCCGCGCCACGCTGAAAGACGGTAGCGTCCGCGAAGTCCGCCGCGCCAACATGCGAGGCGGCGCCCATGATCCGATCCCGCCCGCCGAGATCG
>CANJPN010000054.1 GCA_947475855.1 Bradyrhizobiaceae bacterium | reverse complement strand
TCCGGGTCAGACACCGAGCAGAACGTTGGTCGTTTCATCTCATTCCGATGAGGGCGTCTTCAGGGTGTCAGACCCGGAGGGTCTGACACCACAGGTGAGGGCATTCAGATCCTGCGGGATTGACACTGTTTCAGGATGTCTTGCGGAGCAACCGGCACGCTGGTGATGCGAACGCCGAACGGTGCCAGCGCATCCTCGATCGCGGAAGCAATGGCGGCGGCCATCGGCAGCACGCCGGTCTCTCCCACGCCCTTGACGCCGAGCTCGTTGAGCGGTGTCTTCGTTGCCAACTCTATCAGGTCGATCCTGACGGGCATTTCGCTCGAACCGACGAGCAGGTATTCGGCGAGCGTGGTCGAGACGGGGTTCGACTGGTCGTCGAATGCCATGCGCTCGTACAGCGCGTTGCCGAGGCCGTGCGCGAGGCCGCCGACGATCTGGCCCGCCACGAGGCGCGGATTGATCGCCGTGCCGCAGTCGTGGACCATCACGACGCGCTCGACGTGGACGTGGCCGGTCTCGATGTCGACTGATATCTCCACCGTCGCGCAGCCGTTCGAGTAGGTCATGTCGTTGATGATGACGGTCTCGGTCGCCGACAGACCGGGGCTGACGCCGCCGGGCAGGAAGTAGCCGGGGAGGCCCGCCACTGCCTGCGCGATCTCGCCGAGCGAGAGTTTCCTGCCGCTCTCGCCGCGAAGCTTGACGTGGCGGCCGTCGATCTCGAGCGCCTGTTCGCCGACGTTGAGCATAGCGGCGGCGGCCGTCAGCGCCTTTTTGGCGACAGCGCGTGCCGCAGCATGCGCCGATGGCCCGGAGATCGCGGCGTGGCGGCTGTTGAACGTGCCGAGGCCGAGTTCGGTCGCCTGGGTGTCGCCGGTGACCACGGTGATGTTGTCCATGTCGCGGCCGAGCTGCTCGGCGACGATCTGGGCGAGCATGGTCTTGGTGCCCTGACCGATCGCGGAGGCGCCGCACGCGACGTGGATGCGGCCATTCTCCGCCACCTTTACCGTGACGGGCTCGTAGGGGCCACGCCCCGTGCCCTCGACGTAATTCGCGACGCCCAGACCGATGTAGCGCCCTTCGGCGCGTGCCGCCTTCTGGCGCTCGGAAAAACCCTGCCAGCCCGCGCGCTCGAGGGCGGCGCCGAGGCAGGCGGGGTAGTCTCCGGCGTCGAGCACCACCTGCATGCCGCCGCGCGTTTTCATCGGCGTCGAATAGGGGATCTGCGCGCGCTTTACGAGGTTGCGGCGCCGCACCTCGGCGCGGTCGAGGCCCATCTCACGTGCGACCTGGTCGAGGAGGCGCTCCATGACGAACACGCCCTGGGGCTTACCTGCACCACGGATCGGCGTGACCGGCGTCTTGTTGGTGGCAATCGCGAGGATATCGAGATCGAGCGAGGGTATCCGATAGGACAGCGTCAGCGTCGAGGCCGCTCCATAAGGCACGTTCACGCCGCGCACCATGTAGGCGCCATTGTCGTGCAGCAGACGGCCGCGCACGGCCAACACATTGGCCGCCGCATCGACCGCGATTTCCATCTCCCAGATCTCGTCGCGCTCCTGCGTCGTCGAGATGAAGTGCTCCCGACGGTCCTCGATCCACTTCGCGGGGCGCCGCATCAGCAGGGCGGCGAGGGACACGACGACTTCCTCGCCGTAAAATACGAGCTTGGGCCCGAACCCGCCGCCGATCTCCGGCGTGGCGACACGGACCTTGTCGTCATCGCGGCCGAGCAGCGCGCACAGCAGCTTCTTGCCGGCGTGCGGTGTCTGGGTCGACGACCACAGCGTCAGCCGGTCCTCGAGTTCGTCGTGGGTCGCGACCGCACCACGGCCTTCCATCGAGTGGGCGACGCCCCGATGCATCGAATAGGTGCCGGCAAACGTGCGGTGGGCCGACTTGAAAGCGGCGGCGGCATCGCCGAAGTCCATTTTGAACTCGGCGGCAAGATTGCTCTTGGCCTCGGAGTGATAGACGGGCGCTCCGGCGTCGAGCGCGGAGTGACAGTCGCCGGCGGCGGGCAGCACGTCGTAGTCTACCAGGACGAGGGCGGCGGCATCCTCGGCAATATAGCGATCATCGGCGATCACGACGGCGACGGGTTCGCCGACGTAGAGCGCCTCGCCGTCGGCCATCACGGGGCGGTGGCGCGATTCGCGAAAGCTCGGCGAGGGAAGCGCCGTCTTGATAAGGGTTTCCTGAAGGTGCGGCCGGAGGTCGTCGAGCGACCAAACCGCATGGACGCCGGGCACCGCGAGCGCTGCTGACGCATCGATGCCGGTGATGCGGGCGTGGGCATGAGGACTGCGCACGAAGGCCAGATGCAGCATGCCGGGAAATGCGATGTCGTCGATGAAGCGCGCCTGGCCCAGCAACAGCGGGCGGTCCTCGATGCGGACCACGCTCTCGCCGAAGACCTTTGCAACCGAACCTTCCAAGCTCCACCTCCGGAATGCCATGCTCACACAGGCCGGTCACGCGAAATGCATGACCTGCACCAGCCCACTCTAAGTGGAATGGAGCCAGAAGGCCAAGGGCAGGTAAGCGCGCGACATCACCGCAGCCGAACGGGCAATCGACGACCTTGCCGAGGTCTGTGCGGAATCAGCAGGTTGCAACCAGCCGGCCGACGTGGGCCAGATGCATCAACCAACCAGACGGAACCGCATTCGCGATACGGTGGCCGGATGAAACTGCTCTAGTTCTTCTTGGATGGCGCCCGCTTCGATTGCGGCGCCGGAGCAGCCGGTTGAGATGACGCCGGGGTCTCTTCCCCGGTTTCAGCCGCGATGACCTGGGCTGGTACGGGATCCACAGTCTGGACCGCCGGTTGTGCTGCGGGCTGGCCCGCCGAGAAGACCTGTGTTTGCGCCTGCGCCTGCCGCTCTGCCTGCCTGGCGCGGATCTCCTTCTCCGCCTTGCGCCAGTTCTGGACCGCGTTGTTATGGTCCTTGAGCGTCTCGGAGAAGATGTGGCCGCCTTGGCCATCGGCGACGAAATAGATCTCGCTGGTGGCGGCGGGATTTAGCGACGCCGTGATCGATGCACGCCCTGGGTTGCAGATCGGCGACGGCGGAAGCGCGGCGATCACATAAGTGTTGTGGGGCGTACGACTGTTGATGTCCGCGCGCGAGATCGGCTTGCCCCATTGGACCTGCCCGCCGGACAGCCCATAGAGGATGGTCGGATCGGACTGGAGGCGCATGCTCTTGCGCAGGCGGTTGACGAACACTGCGGCCACGCGCTGACGTTCATCGCGGCGACCTGTTTCCTTCTCGACGATGGAAGCGAGGATCACGGCCTCCTCGGGAGAGCGCACAGGCAGGTTCTGTGCCCGCTGGGTCCAGGCCTTCTCCATGAACTTCTGGTGCTCGGAGCGCATCATATCGAGCAACGCCGTACGCGCCATGCCTTTTGGAACGCGATAGGTATCGGGCATCAACGTGCCTTCGGCGGGGACGCGCTGGACGTCGCCGGAAAGGAACTGCTCGGCTTTCAGGCGTTCCACGATCTGCCAACTCGTCAGACCCTCGGGAATGGTCACGTTGAACGTCACCGCGCGGCCCTTGCCGATCGCATCGGTAACGTCTCGGATGCTGGCGCCCGCTTCGAAATTGTATTCGCCCGATTTGAGCACGAACCGCTGCTTTTCCCCCGAGGATAACATCGACCGCAACAGATAGTGGGCGACGAACACGTGCGCGTTGCCGATGATGCCATCGGTCTCGAGGCGCTTGGCAATCTCCTGCGCGCCTTCCCGGTCGGGAACAACGATCGACTTTGTGACCTTCAAGGGGCCGGTCTTGTCGACTTCGTGTTCGAACGCCAGGGCCGCCATCGCGACCACCGCCAGGATCACCGCCAGAAAAGTCAGGAAGCCATTGAAAGCCCGCTTGCGTGGCCCAAGCTTCTTGGGGGGCTGGCGCTCCTTGAGGTTGCGTGGGCGCACCGACCCGCGACGCGGCTCCAACGCCTCGGCGTGACTGCGGGGCATCAGTCGATCCGGTATGCGCAGCCGACCTGCCGTTCGCTGCGTTGTCTCCGCAGACGAACCTGGCGCGGTCTTCGCCGGCGCCGATTGGGGCCGCTCTTTGCTCATCACCTTCTCCGGCCCCGTTGCACGGAACCTCAAGTTGGAAGCGTTGGACCCATCGCGCGCCGCGCCGAAAAGTACGGCGAGACGGCGCATATTCAAGCCACTCGTCACGGAGCCTGACGCCCCCGCTCGGACCGAGAGACTCGGAACGCTACGCTGACGGTCAAATATGGCAAAAAGCCGTGCTTCGTCCAGCATCAGCAGCCGAGGCACATTCGCGCGAGAGGCAAAACCGTCCGGACCAGCCCTCGACCGTCACATTCGCCGCAGCAATGGCCGCGTTGGGGGATTTATACGCGGCGCATGACGAGAGACGCATTCGTACCGCCAAAGCCGAACGAGTTCGAAAGCACGGTGTTGATCTCGCGCTTCTTGGGCTTGTGGGCCACCAGATCAATCGGCGATTCAACCGAGGGGTTGTCGAGATTGATCGTGGGCGGTGCGATTCCGTCGCGCATCGCGAGGACCGAGAAGATCGCCTCCACCGAACCTGCGGCACCGAGAAGATGACCGATCGACGACTTGGTCGAGGACATCATCAGTTTACCCGCTGAGTTGCCGAACAGGCGCTCTACGGCCGCGAGCTCGATCTCGTCGCCCATCGGCGTGGAGGTGCCATGCGCGTTGACGTAGTCGATCTCGGAAGGATCGATACCCGCGCGCTTCACGGCCATGCGCATGCAACGGTAGGCGCCATCGCCATCCGCGGCCGGCGCGGTGATGTGAAAAGCGTCGCCGGACATGCCGTAGCCGATGACCTCCGCATAGATCTTGGCGCCGCGTGCCTTGGCGTGCTCGAGCGATTCGAGCACGACGATACCGGCCCCCTCTCCCATCACGAAGCCGTCGCGATCCTTGTCGTAAGGACGCGAGCCGGCGGTGGGCCGGTCGTTGAAGCCGGTCGACAGCGCGCGGCAGGCGCCGAAACCTGCGAGGGCGATCCGGCCAATGGGGCTTTCAGCGCCGCCGGCTACCATCACTTCGGCATCGCCGAGCGCGACGAGACGGGCCGCGTCGCCAATCGCGTGAGCGCCGGTCGAGCAGGCGGTGACCACGGCGTGGTTGGGGCCTTTGAATTGATGACGGATCGAAACGTAGCCCGCCGCCAGATTGATGAGACGGCCGGGAATGAAGAACGGGCTGACCCGGCGCGGCCCCTGTTCCTTCAGTAGAATAGACGTGTTGGCGATGCCGTTGAGGCCGCCGATGCCGGAGCCGATGAGGACGCCGGTGCTCTCCTGCTCCTCGACGGTCTTCGCCTTGAAACCGCTGTCGACAATCGCCTGCTCGGCCGCGGCCATGGCATAGACGATGAACTCGTCGACCTTGCGGACTTCCTTCGCCTCCATCCACTCCGTGGCCTCGAAGAGACCTTCGGACTTGGGCCCACGCGGAATGAACGATGCGATCTGGCAGCCGAGATCGGAAACTTCGAACTCGGTGACCCGCCTCGCCCCGCTCTGCCCTGCGAGCAGGCGAGTCCACGTCGCCTCGACTCCGCAGCCGAGCGGAGTGACGAGACCAATTCCGGTGATAACGACACGTCGCATGAAGCCAACCTGCGTGCGGATCAGTCTGCGATGGCGAAGCCCTCGACGTAGACACCAGGCCGCCCACGCACAAGCAGGCGGATGCCAGATGCCGTCAGCGCCCGCCTGTCAAGTTGAGGTGGGGCCGATGCCACCACCCCGGCACAGCACGAGCACGGATGCGATCAGGCGGCGGGCTTGCCGGCCGAGCTGCCTGCGTTCTTTTCAAGAAAATCGATCGCATTGCCGACCGTCAGGATGTGCTCTGCGGCGTCATCCGGGATCTCGCACTTGAACTCTTCCTCGAAGGCCATGACCAACTCGACGGTGTCCAGGCTGTCTGCGCCGAGATCGTCGATGAACGACGCGTTCTCGGTGACCTTCTCGGCCTCGACGCCAAGATGCGTCACGACGATTTTCTTCACGCGGTCTGCGATATCGCTCATCGAATTGCCTCGTTCTTCATGGAAAGATCTGGTGAGTGCATTGTGCCCGCCCCCGCCCGGCGGACATGAACCTTTGCCGTGCCGGCATAGCCGACGACAGCTCGGGCCGATAGACTGAGTCCGGGTGGCCACCTACCCCAATTAGCGGCCAGACCCCGGACTTATCCCCAAGACCCTTACCGAAATCTGGGGGCTGGTAACATACTTCCCCAGGATTGGCCAGCGCCCGACCGGGGTTCCATCGGACGCCACTTCCAGTCGTTTAGTCGCAGCTTGCCGTAGCGCTTTTGCAGCTCGCGGCAGGCCTTCGCTTCAGACCTAGACCATCGCCATTCCGCCATTGATGTGGAGTGTCTGGCCGGTGATGTAGCCTGCTTCGTTGCTCGCAAGATAGAGGGCGGCCGCGCCGATCTCCTCGGGCAGACCATAACGTTGCGCGGGGATCATCTTGGTGATCTCCTCGGTCTGCTTTTCGTTGAGGACGTCGGTCATCGGCGTCTTGATGAAGCCCGGCGCGATGCAGTTCGCGGTGATGCCGCGATTGGCGACCTCGCGCGCGAGGCTCTTGGTCATGCCGACCATGCCGGCCTTGGAGGCGGCATAGTTGCCCTGGCCGGGATTGCCGAAGATGCCGGACACCGAGGAAATGTTGATGATCCGGCCGTAGCCCGACTTGTTGCGCAGCATGGCGCGGGTAGCGGCACGACAGAGCATGAAGGTCGAGGTCAGGTTGACCGCGATCACCTCGTCCCACTGCTCGTCCTTCATCACCATGAACAGGTTGTCTTTGGTGAGGCCCGCGTTGTTGACGAGGATGTCGAGACGGCCGCCCAGCGCCTTGATCGATTCCTCGATGAGCTTTCCGACCTGGGCGCGGTCGGCGAGATCACACGGGACGACGACGGCGCGCGAACCCAAGTCAGCGGCGAGCGCATTGAGCTTGTCGACCTGGCGGCCAGAGAGCGCCACGGTCGCGCCGGCGCCATGCAGCGTCCGCGCGATCGACGCGCCGATGCCGCCGGCCGCGCCGGTGACGAGGGCAGTCTTGCCGGTCAAGTCGAACATGGGAGACCTTTCTTTAGGAGACGCGCCTAGCTCTGGTTCGAGCATCGCGGAATTCGCGGGATCAGCCAAGCATCGCCTTGGCGGCGTCGAGGTCGGCGGGGGAGCCGACCGAGATGGCGGCGGCGTCCTTGGCGATGCGTTTGACGAGGCCGGCCAGCACCTTGCCGGTGCCGATCTCGCAGAACGAGGTGACGCCGTCGGCGGTCATACGCTCGACGCATTCGCGCCAGCGGACGGTGCCGGTTACCTGCTCGATCAGGCGGCGTCGAATCTCGGCCGGGTCTGAAATCGGCGCTGCCAGCACATTGCAGACGACCGGCACCACGGGCGCCCTCATCGTCACGTTGGCGAGCGCTTCGGCCATCGCGTCAGCGGCGGGCTGCATCAGGGAGCAGTGGAACGGCGCGCTCACGGGCAACGGAAGCGCGCGGCGAACGCCGTGCTTCTTGCCCACCTCGGCGACGCGGTCGATCGCTGTCTTGTGGCCGGACAGCACGACCTGGGTCGGCTCGTTGTCGTTGGCGATATCGCAGCAATCGCCCTGGGCGGCTTCTTCTGCCACCTTGCGGGCGACGTCGAGGCCGACGCCGAGCAGCGCCGCCATCGCGCCGACACCGACGGGCACGGCCTTCTGCATGGCGTCGCCGCGAATGCGAAGGAGGCGGGCGGCATCGCCGACCGAGAAGGTGCCGGCAGCGGCGAGGGCGGAATACTCGCCGAGCGAGTGACCGGCGACGTATTTGACCTTCGCCGCGAGATCGAGGCCGCACTCGGCCTGCAGCACGCGCATCACGGCCATCGACACCGCCATCAGCGCCGGCTGGGCGTTGGCGGTCAGTGTGAGGGTGTCCTTGGGACCTTCCCACATGATCTGGGACAGCTTCTGGCCCAAGGCCTCGTCGACCTCGTCGAACACAGCCTTGGCGACCGGAAACGCCTTGGCGAGTTCCGCGCCCATGCCGACGTCCTGGCTGCCCTGTCCGGGGAAGATGAATGCAAGGCTCATGGCCGTTTCCCGCGTCCCGATCCGAAATGTCGTAGCGGGGCGGCTTTTGGCGCGGGCGGGGGAGGGAGTCAAGTTGCCTAGGGTTGGCGGCGGTCGGGGCGCGCGCGGGCCACGCCTCGCGCCGCTTCGGATGCCGATTGCCCAGGACACGGCCTCGCGGCATAAGCGGGGCCATGCCAACACGCGCTTTCGACGTCGCCATCATCGGAGCCGGCCATAACGGCCTCGTCACCGCCGCCTATCTGGCGAAGGCGGGCGTCAGCGTGATCGTGCTCGAAAAGAACAGCGTGGCGGGTGGGGCGGCCGTTACCGAGGAGTTTCATCCGGGGTTCCGCAACTCGGTTGCGGCCTACACGGTGAGCCTGCTCAACCCGAAAGTGATCCGCGACCTTGAACTCGCCCGTCACGGCCTGCGCATCGTCGAGCGTCCCGCAGCGAACTTCTGGCCGATGCCAACGGTGCCAGACCCTCCCGGTCTGGCACCGGACCCCGACCGTTCGTATTTAGTGTCAGACCCGGAGGGTCGGACACCTCGATATCTGTTGATGCCGTATGGCCTCGCGAACCGGCAGAAGGCGATTGCGCAGTTCTCGGTCCGCGACGCCGAGCGGCTCCCAGCCTATGACGCAGCCCTGGAACGGGCGGCGGCGGTGTTGCGCGATCTCGTGCTGACGACGCCGCCCAATGCTGGGGCGGGGATCCTCGAGTTACTGCGGTCGGCGCCGCTGGCACGCCGCCTCGCGAAACTTCCCATCGAGGACCAGCGGCTCGTAGCCGATCTCTTCACGAAAAGCGCCAGCGACTATCTCGATAGCTGGTTCGAGAGCGAGGTCGTGAAAGCGTCGTTCGCGTTCGACGGGATCGTCGGGGCTTACGCTTCGCCGCAGACGCCGGGTACAGCGTACGTGCTGCTCCACCATTGTTTCGGCGAGGTCAACGGCAAGGCCGGCGTGTGGGGCCACGCGGTCGGCGGCATGGGGGCGATCACACAGGCGATGGCGCGGGCAGCGGAGGCTGCGGGTGCCGTGATCCGGCTCGATGCCCCCGTCGAGGAAGTGCTGATCGAGAACGACCGGGCGGCGGGCGTGCGCCTCGTGGGCGGAGAGACCATTCGCACACGATCGGTAGCCGCGAACATCGGCCCCAAACTGCTGTTCCAGAAACTCATTCCGGCAGGGGCGGTCAGCGCGGAACTGCATCAGCGGTTCACCTCGATCAAGACGGGGTCGGGCACGTTCCGGATGAACGTCGCGCTGAGCGAGTTGCCGAATTTCAGTTGCTTGCCGAGCGAGAGCGACGGTCGTGCCGGCTCGCATCACGGCTCGGGCATCGTGATCGGTCCGACGATCGAGTATCTCGAGCGTGCCTATATCGATGCGCGCCTCACGGGCTGGTCGACGTCGCCTATCGTCGAAATGCTGATCCCGTCGACGCTCGATTCGTCGCTGGCTCCGGAGGGCCGGCATGTCGCTAGCCTATTCGTGCAGCACGTGGCCCCCCGTCTGCCGTCGCCGCGCTCCTGGGAGAACCCGGCCGAGAAAGAAGCGTTTGCCAACGTCGTGATCGACACTGTGACGCGGCATGCGCCTAATTTCCGTGCCAGCGTGCTCGGCCGTCAGATCCTTTCGCCGCTCGATCTCGAACGGCGGTTCGGGATGATCGACGGCGATATCTTCCACGGGCAATTGGGCCTCGACCAGTTGTTCTCGATGCGGCCTGTGCTGGGCTACGCCAACTATCGGATGCCCGTGCCCGGGCTCTATCTATGCGGTTCGGGCGCGCATCCCGGCGGCGGCGTGACCGGCGCACCGGGGCACAATGCGGCCCGCGAAATAGCCCGCGATCTCAAGCGCGATCGGCCGTGGATGCGGGGGTAGAAAGGCAAATGGGGGTACTCACTGCGCGGACATGCAGTTGCCGAATTGCTTCGGGGATGCGAGGCTGCACGAGGGGACAGGTGGGTGCATGCGCTGATCCGTGGACGCATGACACCAGACCGCCAGACCGGTGAATGCTGCTGAGATATTGCCGCTCGACAATCGACAGGGAGGTTGGAAATGGCTGCGCTTCTTCGCTGTGTGACAGGTTTTGCTCTGGCGATCACGCTGCTGCTCCCGACGCTTGTCAACGCCCAGGCGTGGCCGCAGCGCAGCGTCAAGTTCATCGTCCCGCTCGGCCCCAGCTCCGGCGCGGACATTACGGCAAGGCTATTGGCAGAGCGGCTTCAGAGCCGATGGGGTCAGCCCGTCGTGGTCGAAAACCGGGCCGGCGGCGACGGCGTTGTCGGGATCACGGCATTCCTCGGCGCCAACGACGACCACACGCTGTTGTTTGCTCCATCAGGGTCCTACACGGCCCACCCCTACATGCGTTCGTCAATCAACTACAATGCTAACGATATCCTCCCCATTGTCCGGACCTCGGTCACGGTGGTCTCGGTAGCGGTCCCGGTCGCGCTCGGCGTCAACTCCATGGGCGAGTTCATCGAATTGGCGCGCAAGCAGCCTGGCAAGTTGAACTGGTCGACCGTGAACGGAATCAATGATTTCCAGTTCATGGCGCTGGTGAAGACCGCGGGCATAGAGGCTGTCCGCGTCCCCTACCGTGACGTCGTCCAGGCTGCGAACGACCTCGGCGAGAACCGGATCCAGATCTACTGCTCCGCCTTCGCGACCGTGCGCCCCCTGGTGGAAAGCGGAAAGCTGAAGATCATCTCGCTGACGAATACCGCCCGCGTGAGCTTCCTTCCTGATGTCCCGACGACCCGCGAAGCCGGCTTCCCCGCGTTGGAGTTCGATGGGCTGGTCGGTATTTTCGGGACCCGACATGTCCCGCCGGAAGCCCGTGCCAAGATCGAGAAGGACACTCTCGAAATTCTCCAGAATCCGACGATAGCCGAGCGCTTGGCTGCCACCGGAACGGTGGTTAAACCCGGCACGACTGCGGAGTTCATCGAGGCGATCGAGATCCAGAAAGCCGTCGCAGCGCGGACCGCCGCAATTCTCGGGCTGACGGCGGCACAGTGAGCTTGGCGCTCTGCGGCGGCGGTCTCGCCGGCATCTGGGCGGAAGAGCAAGTAGGCTTGCCCATCCTGTGTCTGCGATGGGCCAGGGGAGGAACAGGGTGGTCTCCCCCCTTAAGTTTTGCTAGATTTGAAATGGCATTTCATTGATGGATCATTGATCGGCCAGGCCGCACGCAGCCAAACAGCTCGGCGGTTCTGAAGTGCCAATGCGGTTCAAGCACATGTCGGGAGAAGCGGCCATGGATGGAACGGCAGGACAAAGTAGCGGTCCAAAGTTGAAACAAGGTATGGTGACGGGCAAGTTTCTGCGCAACGCCTGGTATGTAGCCGCCTGGTCGGAGGAAATCGTCCCGGGCAAGCTCCTCGCGCGCACGATCCTGGGCGAACCCGTCGTCATGTTCCGCAAGGCCGACGGCACGGTTGCTGCGATCGAAGACCGCTGCGCCCACCGCTTCGCCCCCCTCAACATCGGCACGCTTCTGCCCGGCGACAGGATCCAGTGCGCCTATCACGGGCTCCAATTCGATGGCACGGGTGCGTGCGTGCATAACCCTCATGGCGCCAAGAACATCCCGTCGCGTGCCAGGGTGGCGAGCTATCCGATCGTCGAAAGGCACCTCGCCGCCTGGATCTGGTTGGGCGACAAACCCGCAGACCCCGCGAAGATTCCGGACTTCAGCATGATGGACAATGTGCCCGAGCTGCACATGACCAAGCTCGACAGCATCAACGTAAAAGCCAACTACGAGCTGGTCGTCGATAATCTCCTGGACGTCAGCCACACCTCGTACCTTCACGACGGGATTCTGGGCAACAAGGACACTGTAGAATCAGAGACGCCCGTCGAGCAGGACGGCAACGACGTGATCGTCTCGCGTTACTCCCCCAATGCAACGCCCCCTGGCATGTTCGCCCCGTTCTGGCCTGGTCATCCCGAGCGCATCGACAAGTTCAGTCGTACGCGCTGGATGGCGCCCTGTTATCTGACGCTTTTCACCGGTATCTGCGCGCCGGGCGCACCGAAGGAAACCGGCACGGGATATCACGGTATCCATATGCTGACCCCCGAAACGGAGCGCACCACGCATTACTTCTTCACGGCCGTGCGCTGGGGCGTGAAGACCAGCGACGACGAAAATCGAGTGTTGCGGGAGAAAGTCGCCAAGCTCCGGCGATTCGCGTTCGAGGAACAGGATGGCCCCGTCATCGAGCTGCAGCAGAAGGTGCTCGACAACGCCAGCCGACCGCTAGATCCGACCATCCTGTCCGTCGACGTGGGGCCCGTGCGCTACAAGCGGGTGCTCGAAAAGCTGTTGGCGGCAGAGCACGGGTAGGCGCAGCCGCAGTGCCGCGCAGGAGCGAAGATCAGTTGCGGACCTAGAAGGGGCTGTCCCATCGCCTGTCCGGCGATGGTCGCTCGGGTTCGCGGCGCTTCGCTCAGCCGGGCCGACGATGAAATTCGGGCCAGACAGCCGACCGCGCGCTGCGTTTTCTGGCCCGCCCGACCCCGCGCTATCGGGCCGCCTTGCCGGGCCACTCCGCATCGGCTACCTAGCCACATCATATCTTCGGGCTACAAGCGCGCTGCGGAGCGCCAGTTGAGGGAGACACCATGAGCGTCGACACAAGCAAGGGCCATCCGGCGATGGACTATGCCCAGCACAAGGCGACCTATGCGGGCTTCATCCGGGGCTCTCAGATCAGCATCGTGCTGCTCGTCATCCTGTTGGCCGGTATGGCTGTTTTCCTGACCTGACATGGCAATCGCCGCGGATCCGCGCGGCGATAAAGCTCTGCTTCTGCTCTCATTCTCCCGAGCTTCCGCTTGCTACCTCACTGCGTCCCTCGGGGCATGGTGAGCATCTCCGGCAGCGTCCTCATCGCGACGCACCGACAGGCGAAGCCCAGCAAGCGGCGCCGGAAGCATCGATCGAGGAACTGGCATGATCACGATCGCCGTGACGGCGGAGAATCAACCGGAAACGCGCGTTGCAGCGTCGCCCGAGACGGTCAAGAAACTCTCCGCGCTCGGCTGCACCGTGCGAATCGAAAGCGGCGCGGGGCTGCGCTCGCGGTTCTCGGACGATGTCTTCAAGGCGGCCGGCGCGACGATTGCCGCCACCGCTGCTGAAGCGCTCGCCGGTGCCGATATGCTGCTCGCGGTGCGGCGGCCGTCATTGGACGACGTGAAGGCGCTGAAGCCCGGCGCGATGGTAATCGCGATCCTCGATCCCTATTCGGGCCGCGATGGTCTGGAAGCGATCGCCAGCACGGGGGCCAGCTCGTTCGCGATGGAGTTCATGCCGCGCATCACGCGGGCGCAGTCGATGGACGTGCTGTCGAGCCAGGCGAACCTCGCCGGTTACAAGGCCGTCATTGACGCGGCTTCGATGCAAGAACAAGCGGTGCCGATGATGATGACGGCAGCGGGCACGGTGCCCGCCTGCAAGGCTTTCATCATGGGCGTGGGCGTTGCCGGTCTGCAAGCCATTGCAACGGCGCGTCGCCTCGGCGCGATTGTGACGGCAACCGACGTCCGGCCCGCCACCAAGGAACAGGTCGCCTCGCTCGGTGCCAAGTTCGTCGCGGTCGAGGACGACGAGTTCAAGCAAGCTCAAACGGCGGCCGGCTACGCCAAGCCGATGTCGGTGGAGTATCAGGCCAAGCAGGCCGAGCTCGTCGCCAACCACATCAAGATCCAGGACATCGTCATCACGACCGCGCTCATTCCGGGCCGGCCGGCGCCGCGCCTTATCACGCGCGAGATGGTCGAGAGCATGAAGCCGGGCGCGGTCATCGTCGATCTTGCAGCCGAGCGCGGCGGCAACTGCGAGCTGACCAAGCCGGGCGAAGTGGTCGAGCACAACGGCGTCAGGATTTCCGGTCCGCTCAACCTCGCCGGCACCGTCGCGGTCAACGCCTCGGCTCTCTACGCCAAGAACATCTATGCCTTCCTCGAACCGATGTTCGACAAGAAGGAGAAGGTGATGAAGATCAACTGGGACGACGAGACCGTCGAAGGCACGCTGGTGTCGAAGGACGGCAAGCTCGTGCACCCGAGCCTCGTGACACAGGGGACCTGAATGGTACGCACTCTGACAGCTCTCGCGGCTCTCTTCATCGCGCCTTCGATGGCATTCGCCGCTGGTGGCGCGGGCGGGGAGGTCGATCCGTCGATCTATCGGCTGATGGTTTTCGTCATCGCGATCTTCGTGGGCTACTACGTGGTGTGGGGCGTGACGCCGGCGTTGCACACGCCGCTGATGGCGCTCACCAATGCGATCTCATCGGTGATCGTGGTCGGCGCGCTGCTGTCGGTCGGCGTCGCGCTGATGGGCTATGGCTCCTGGCTCGCCAAATTCTTCGGCTTCCTCGCTCTCGTCATGGCCTCGATCAACATCTTCGGCGGCTTCCTCGTCACGCAGCGCATGCTCGCGATGTACAAGAAGAAAGAGAAGAAGTGAGACTCGTAGGTTGGGTCAAGGCACCCGCTTAAGCGGGCCGCGACCCAACAAGTCACGGATCATCGCGAAATGTTGGGTCGCGCAGCGCTTGACCCAACCTACGAAAGAAAGCTGCCTCCATGTCCGCCAACGTCCTGTCCGCCAATATCGTCGCCCTCCTCTACCTTGCCTCGGGCGTGCTGTTCATCCTGGCGCTGCGCGGGCTGTCGAGCCCGGTGACATCACGCCAGGGCAACGCGCTCGGCATGCTCGGCATGACGATCGCGATCGTGACGACGCTGTCGCTGCTCGGCGCGCCGAACGATCCGCTGACGTGGGGCCTGATCGGAGCGGCGCTCGTGATCGGCGGCGGCATCGGCGCTTATACGGCGCGCACCATTCCGATGACGATGATGCCGGAGTTGGTGGCGGCCTTCCATTCGCTCGTCGGCCTTGCCGCGGTGTTCGTTGCGGCAGGCGCGCTCTATGCACCGGAAGCGTTCGGGATCGCGGACGCGGCCGGGCGGATCGGGGCGGTGAGCCTTGCGGAGATGTCGATCGGCACGGCGATCGGCGCAATCACGTTCACGGGCTCGGTGATCGCGTTCGCCAAGCTCTCGGGACGGATGTCGGGCAAGCCGATCATGCTGCCGGGCCGGCACGTCATCAATCTCGCGCTTGCGGCCCTCGTCCTCTACCTGATCTACGAATTCTGCCAGTCGGGCGGCGATGCGCTGCTGTTCTGGGCGATCACGGGGCTGTCGCTGCTGTTCGGCGTGTTGATCATCATCCCGATCGGCGGCGCGGACATGCCGGTCGTCGTGTCGATGCTGAACTCGTATTCGGGCTGGGCAGCGGCAGGCATCGGCTTCACGCTGGGCAACATCGCGCTGATCATCACGGGCGCGCTGGTGGGTTCGTCCGGCGCGATCCTGTCGTACATCATGTGCAAAGGCATGAACCGGGCGTTCCTGTCGGTGATCGCGGGCGGCTTCGGCGGCGAGACGGCGGGGCCGGCGGCCGGTGGCGGCGAGCAGAAGCCGGTCAAGCTCGGCGGCGCGGAAGACGCGGCCTACATCCTGAAGAACTCGGCCAGGGTGATCATCGTGCCCGGCTACGGCATGGCGGTGGCGCAGGCCCAGCACGCGCTGCGCGAGATGGCGGACAACCTGAAGAAGGCCGGGGTCGAGGTGAAGTACGCGATCCATCCGGTCGCGGGCCGCATGCCCGGCCACATGAACGTGCTGCTGGCGGAAGCAAATGTGCCCTACGACGAGGTGTTCGAACTCGAGGACATCAACTCCGAGTTCAGCCAGGCCGACGCGGTCTACGTGATCGGAGCCAACGACGTGGTCAACCCAGCCGCCGAGGAGGACAAGTCCTCGCCGATCTACGGCATGCCCGTGCTGCAGGTGTGGAAGGCGGGCACGGTGCTGTTCAACAAGCGGTCGCTGGCATCAGGCTATGCGGGCATCGACAACGGCGTGTTCTACCGCGACAACACGGTGATGGTACTCGGCGACGCCAAGAAGATGACCGAGGAGATCGGCAAGGCGCTGGGGCATTGAGACCAGCTTCTCTGTCGGCAGCTTTGGCGCTTCTGATCGTACGCGCCCTCAAAGCCGGGCCCAAGACTGCAAAGTCGTTGTGGGCAGCCGGCGTGGCATTGCTCTCGACGCGAACTGGGCGATACTTCGTGGCGCTGGCTGTCTGTTTTGTTTTGTTCAGTCTTGCTTCGAGCAGTCGCGGATCGGCCCTTGCGTACGCATTCGCCATACCCTTGATTCCAGTCGCGCTGATCGTGCACGCGATGACCTTCGGGATGGCATCGCTGTTCAGATTTCTGCTCGCCGCATTCGAGGTGTTCGCGTTGGCGTACTTCCTGCGCAACCATGCGCCTGGGTGGAGCACCTTGCTAGCCCGGCTCGGCTTCCTGATGTGCCTCTCATTCCTGGCATACGGCATGGGTGAAACAGGCGTCGGCAAGTAGCAGTGCAGCGCTCTTGCGCTACGACGAGGGCTTCCATGCCGTACGTTGCGGAGTCGAGACAGAAGCGTTCACCACAATTCGAGATGTGGAGCGGCCCCAAAACCAACGACGCCGCCCCGGTTGCCCGAGACGGCGTCAAATCAACCGGATCGCAGGTGAGACCTGCGATCAACGATCGATGATCAGTGCTTGCTGCCGATCTTGTCGAAGACCTTGCGCGCGGCAACGTCAGAAGCCATCCCGCGGTTGGTCAGCTCCTTGTACTCGCCGGCCAGATCGATACCCTCGCGGATGGCGAAGAACGTGTCGCCGATTGCCTTGAGGACGCCGCCGGAAAAGCCAACCGTGCGGGGCTTTGCTGCGGGAATGAAGTCCAGTGCACTGTCGAATGTCTTGATGCTCATGATGATCTCTCCTTCGGGCGACTGCTTCCGGGCGCTGCTCCGATGTCCTCACGACTTCGGCACCAGCGCCTCGTGCGCCGCTTCTGCAGTGCAATATGCCTGTTTCGGGGATGCAGAGTTAGCCCCTCGGGCGCATGGTGCTCGCTCCGAAAACGCATAGCTTTGGCACCCAGTCTTATTTCAGACATGAAACTGCATGGTGGAAATGACCCACGGACCTCGGCCAGTCGGCCTAATTTCGGGGTTCATGAAGGAAAAATGAACGATGAATCAGCGGTCTGTGATTATTTCTAGAGCAGCGGAGTCGGGTATCAGCCATGCGGTTTTGTGTGATCTAGATGAAATCTTCTTTTCTGCCAGCGGTACTCAGTCGTTTGCGAGCGGTGCCGCCAAGGCAGCCTTCAGGGAACGCTGGTTCGGGAGCTAT